>CALISI010000030.1 GCA_938041695.1 uncultured Actinomyces sp. | reverse complement strand
TGTCGGAGGAATCGTGGATCTCGAAGTGCAGGTGAGGGCCCGTCGACCAGCCGTTATTGCCGACCGCTCCGATGACCTGTCCGGCGGTCACGGTCTCGCCGACCTTCACCTTAATTTTGTTCATGTACTGGTGCAGGTAGGCGGAGTGGAAGACGGTGCCGTCGGACTTCGTGTGCTTGATCTGCACGTAGGCGCCCGAGCGCGAGTTCTCCGCGACCTCTTCGACGACGCCGCCGTACACGGCCGTGATGGGGGTGTCAAGCGGGGCTGCCATGTCGATACCCTCGTGGGCCAGGAGCTGGCCGGAGACGGGCGAGATACGCATCGTGAAGGGCGACGTGATCGTGTAGGTCCCCTCCGGCAGCGGCCAGTAGATCGTGTCGGCGACGACGCGCACGTTGCGGTTGCCGTCCGCGCCGTTGCCCGACGCGCAGCCGGTGATGGACACGGGGGCCTTCGCCTTGGCGCGGGAGTTCGCGGTGAGGGTGCCGTCCAGGGCGGTGGCCTGGGGCAGCGCGGTGGACACGGCCCAGCTGGGCCCGCCCACCGTGGCGCCGAAGGCACGCGCGGGCACGGTCAAAGACGAGTCGGAGCCGACGCGTCCCGTCATGGGCACGGCGATCGTCGTGCCCGCCAGGCCCAGGACGAGGAGGGCGCGCAGCACGTAGCCCACGGGGTGGACGTCTCGACGTCGGCCAGCGGGCGAGGCCGGGGCCTCACTTCCGGGTTCGGCCTCGCTCCCGGGTTCAGCCCGGTTTTCGGGTTCGGCCACGTTTTCGGGTTCGGCCACGTTCTCGGGAGCGGCCACGGGCGAGGCCGGGGCGGCTTCGCCGGGTGCACCCGCGTCGGGCAACACGGCGGCGCGAGGGGGCGGCGGCGCAGCGGGATCCAAGTCGAGCGGAATCGGCGCGGTAATCGGGGTCTCCTGGGAGTCCTCGCCGCTCTCGGAGCGCGCGGCGCGCAGCTGCGACCGCTTCGGCAGCGGGCATTCGATGTCGCTCACGCTCTCCCCCTCATCTGTTTTCGTCGTTTGCGGGCCTCGATCTAATGTACCTTGCTGATCGCGCCGCGTCATGGGCGCTGGAGAGCATCTCGGACTTCGCCGACCAGCAGCTCCAGGATGTCTTCGAGGAAGAGGATGCCGACGACGACGCCCGCGTCGCGCACGAGGGCGCAGTGGACGCCGGTGCGCTGCATGTGGCGCAGCGCATCCTCGACCTGGTCGCCGGAGGACACGGCCTCGAGGCGACGGATACGCCAGGGCGTGATCGGCTGCTCGCGTTCCTCCCCGGTGGCGTACAGGACGTCTTTGAGGTGAACGTAGCCGACGATGGAGCCGTCGTCCCCAGCGATCGGGAAACGTGAGAAGCCGGTGTGGGCGACCTGCTCCTCGACATCGGCGGGGGTAGCCCCTTGCGGCAACACGACGAGCTTGTCGAGGGGAACCATCGCGGTCCCAGCGGTTTCCTCGGAGAACTCCAGGGTGCCGCTGAGCAGACCCAGCTCATCTGTCAGCACGCCTTCGGCCTGCGAAGCGACGACGATCGAGGCCACCTCCTCGACCGTGTAGGTGGCCGAGATTTCCGAGCGCGGCTCGTAGCCCGCCAGGCGCACGAACCAGTTCGCGAAGTGATCCATGGCCTCGATGATCGGACGCAGGACGTGTCCCAGGCGCACGAGGACGGGGGCCAGGACCAGCAGCATCCGCACGGGGGCGGCGATCGAGACATTCTTGGGGACCATCTCGCCGAACACGACGTGGCAGAAGAGGACGATGACGAGGGCAACCGCAAATCCGACGACGTGGCTGGTTGCCTCGGGCGCGCCCAGGCGCTCAAGCGGCACCTCGACGAGGTGCGCGATCGCGGGCTCCGCGACGACGCCCAGGGTCGTGGACGCGACCGTCACACCCAGCTGACAGATCGCCAGCATGAGGGAGACATGCCGCAGGGCGAAGAGAGCAGCGCCGGCTCCGCGGGCCCCCTCGTCAGCGAGCGGCTCGACCTGCGAACGACGCGTCGAGGTGACGGCGAACTCGCCGGCCACGAAGAACGCGTTGACGGCCAGCAGGGCCACGGTGATAGCGAGACCAACCCCGACGCTCACAGGGACACCTCCTCATCGGTATCCTCGGGGGCCGCGGGCGTGATCGCCACCTGGGCAACGCGCCTGCCCTGCATCTGGGTGACCTCGATGCCGATGCCATCGACGCTCACGCGCGAGCCGACGCAGGGGATCTCACCCAGCTCGTTCATGACGAGGCCGCCGATCGTGTCGTAGGGGCCATCCTCGGGCAGGTTGATGGCGGTGCGGCGCGCGAGCTCGTCGGGACGCAGCGTGCCGGGCACGAGGAACGTGCCATCCGGGCGCGGGCGGATACCGAGGCGACGCTGGTCGTGCTCGTCGGAGACCTCGCCGACGATCTCCTCGACGACGTCCTCGAGCGTCACGATGCCGGACACGCCGCCGTACTCGTCGACAACCACGGCCATTTGCAGGCCTTCGTCGCGCAGCTGCACCATGAGGGGGCCGATCGGCGCGGTCTCGGGAACCGAAGGCGCGTCCGTCATGAGCGACGACGACACGACGGGGACCTCGGCGCGGCGCTCGGCGGGCACGGCAACCGCGCGGCGCAGGGACACCAGACCGAGGATGTCGTCGGAGTCGTCGCCGATCACGGGGAATCGGGAGTGCCCGGTTTCGTGGGCCAGGTCGAGCACGTCCTGGGCGCTGTCCCCCTCGCTGAGGGTGTGCAGGCGGCCGCGGTCGGTCATGACGTCGGCGGCGCTCAGGGTGGACATGCGGATCGTGTTAACGAAGAGGTCGGCCGTGGACATGTCGAAGGTACCCTCTTCGACGGAGTGCTCGACGAGGGCCGCCAGCTCGGAAGCCGAGCGCGCGGACGAGATTTCCTCCTGCGGCTCGATACCCATGCGGGCGAGCACCCAGTTTGCCGTGCCACCCAGCACCCAGATGATAGGGCGGGCGATGACGGTGAATACCATCTGGAAGGGAACGACACGTACGGCCGTGGCCAGCGGATGGGCCAGGGCGAGGTTCTTGGGGACGAGCTCGCCGAAGAGCATCGAGAAAACGTTGATGAACGCGGCGGCCACGAATGCCGCGATCCCGGTCGCCAGGCCCCACGCGAGGCCGACCGATCCGAGCAGGTCCTCCAGCAGCTCAGCCAGCGCGCTCTGCGTCGTGTAGCCGAGCAGGATCGTGGTCAGCGTGATGCCCACCTGGGCGCCCGACAGCTGAGTGGAGAGGGTGCGGGTGGCTCGCAGGACGGATGCGGCGCCGCGGTCGCCCTCCTCCGCCTTCTTCTCGAGGACGGCCTGGTCGACCGCAACGAGGGAAAACTCGGCGGAAACAAAGACGAAGGTGCCGGCGGTCAAGACGATGCCAAGCACAAGCATGAGCGCTGTGATCATCGCGCATCCCCCTCCACGAGGCAGGGGCGGGTCGCGGGCAGACACGTGGGCAAGGGGTGAGAAAGAGCGGCAGTACAGCCGACAGTGTCGCAGTCCATGATGGTTCCAGTCTACCGTCCCAGCCACTCTCCCCCAGCGCGCATTTCCACACACCGCGGCGCATGTGCCAACAATCATTCTCCAACGGACCAAAGACCCTTGAAGTACACGCCAAAGGCGTCCCAGGTTTCGTGAAAACGGTCACGCGGCGGTAGAATTATTGAGGTTTGGCCGCGCGGGATTTGGCCCATGCGCGCGGCGCGACACTTACGGAGGAATACGTGCCCACTCCCACCGCTTCTCAGCCCGATCCCCAGTGGTACATCGCGAAGATGCGAGATCTCTACGAGCGTGACCCCCAGCTCCTGGATCCCTCCTGGCGAGCCTATTTCTCCACCGAGTCCGCTCCCCCGCAGCTGAGGGCGAAGCGCCCCGCGATCCCCGAGGGCACACCCACACCTGAGTCGGCCTCAGCCCCCACAGATCACGCGATCCCCGCATCGGTCACGCCGCCCACCCTCGACATTGAGGACGACGTCCCCGACGCCTCGCGCCAGCCGGACGCCCACGTCATCTCCGTGACGCGCTCGGACCTGCCGCCCGCCCCGCCAGCCGCCGTCGCCGAGGCCACCAGCCCCTACACGCGCCAGCAGCACGGGCACGCGGCCTTCACTCTGTTCCAGGGTGCTCCCTCGCAGGATGAGCTCCACACCCTCAAGTCCGCGGCGCGCGCGACCGCCAAGCACATGGAGGCCTCGCTCTCCATCCCCACGGCCACCTCCCAGCGCCAGATCCCAGCCAAGCTCCTCATCGAAAACCGTGCCCTCATCAACGCGCACCTGGCACGCACGGTCGGCGGCAAGGTCTCCTTCACCCACCTCATCGGCTACGCGCTGGTGGAGGCACTGTGCGAGATGCCCGACCTCAACGTGCGCTACACGATCGAGGGCGGCAAGCCCGCCGTCGAGCAGCTCGCGCACATCGGCTTCGGCCTGGCCATCGACGTGGCCGACGCGCAGGGCAACCACTCCCTGAAGGTCCCCGTCATCCACGACGCCGACACGCTGACCTTCGCGGAGTTCGTCGACGCCTACCAGGACCTCGTCGCACGCGCCCGCAACGCGACCCTGACGACCGCCGACTTCCAGGGCGCCTCGGTCACCCTGACGAACCCGGGCACGCTGGGCACCACCACCTCCGTGCCGCGCCTCATGGTCGGCCAGGGCCTCATCATTGGCGTGGGCGCCACCGACTACCCGGCGGAGTTCCGCGGCGTGTCCCCCAAGCGCCTGGCCTCCCTCGGCATCGGCAAGACGATGTTCTTCTCCTCCACCTACGATCACCGCATCATCCAGGGCGCGGCATCGGGCCGCCTCCTAGCCCTCGTGGATGCCAAGCTCTCGGGCCGCGACGGCTTCTACGAGCGCGTCTTCACCTCGATGCACGTGCCCGCGCGCCCCTACGCGTGGGAAGCGGACTACGACTACGACCCGAACCGCGAGAAGGGCAAGCCCGCGCGCATCGCGGAGCTCATCCACGCCTACCGTTCGCGCGGACACCTCGCCGCCGACACGGACCCGCTGGCCTACCGCGTGCGTCGCCACCCCGACCTCGATATTTCCTCCTACGGCCTGAGCGTGTGGGACCTGGATCGTCCCTTCCCCACGGGCGGTTTCGGCGGCTCCGACCAGATGCTGCTGCGCGACATCCTCACGCGCCTGCACGACACCTACACGCGCACGGTCGGCATCGAATACATGCACATTCAGGATCCCGAGCAGCGCGCCTGGGTCCAAAAGCGCATTGAGCGCCCCTACGAGGCCCTCTCCCCCGACGCGCAGCGCCACATCCTGGGCACCCTCATCCGCGCCGAGGCCTTCGAAGAGTTCCTCCAGACCAAGTTCATGGGCCAGAAGCGCTTCTCGCTTGAGGGCGGCGAGTCCCTGATCCCTCTGCTCGACCACATCCTGGCGGACTCGGCGCGCACCGGTATCCACGAGGTTGCTATCGGTATGGCGCACCGCGGCCGCCTCAACGTGCTCGCCAACATCGCGGGCAAGTCCTACGCGCAGATCTTCGACGAGTTCGAGGGCAACTACGTGCCCAACTCCGTCCAGGGTTCGGGCGACGTCAAGTACCACCTGGGCACGTGGGGTGTCTACTCCCTTGACGACGGCCTGGCCACCAAGGTCTACATGGGAGCCAACCCCTCGCACCTGGAGGCCGCCGACGGTGTCCTGGAGGGCATCGTGCGCGCCAAGCAGGAGCACCTGGGCGACCCGGACCTGCCGATCATCCCGATCCTCATCCACGGCGACGCGGCCTTCATCGGCCAGGGCGTCGTCCAGGAGACCCTCAACCTCTCCCAGCTGGAGGGCTACAAGACCGGCGGCACGATCCACATCATCGTCAATAACCAGATCGGCTTCACGACCGGCCCGACGCAGGGCCGCTCGACCGGATACGCGACCGACCTGGCCAAGGGCCTGCAGGTCCCGATCCTGCACGTGAACGCAGACGACCCCGAGGCCGTCATCCGCTGCGCACACCTGGCCTTCGAATACCGCAACGCCTTCCACAAGGACGTCATCATCGACATGGTGTGCTACCGCCGTCGCGGTCACAACGAGGGCGACGACCCGTCGATGACCCAGCCCGTCATGTACTCCCTCATCGACCGCATCCCATCCACGCGCGCCGTGTACATCCGCGGCCTCGTGGGTCGCGGTCAGCTCACCGAGGACGAGGCCCGCCAGTCGATCGCCCAGTACGAGGCGGAACTCGGGCGCATCCTTGATGAGACCCGCGCGGGCGGCGCGTCCTCCGTGTCCGAGGTCAACCCGGGCAGCCGCACGCACGACCCCGCGCTGACGGTCGGCGTGGGCGAGGCCGGGGAATCCCCCGACGAGGAATGGACCATGCCGGAATCCCAGATGCCCGGCATCGGCATGATGATCGGTTGGACGTCGGCGGCCCCTGCCGAGCAGCTGCGCCGCATCGGCCGCGCGCACACGCGCTTCCCCGAGGGTTTCGAGCCCCACCCGAAGCTGCGTCAGCTGTGCGAGCGCCGCCTCGAAATGGCGCTCGGCAACAAGCCGATCGACTGGGGTTTCGCGGAGCTCCTGGCCTTCGGCACGCTCCTCATGGAGGGCACCGGCGTGCGCCTGTCCGGTGAGGACGTGGGCCGCGCGACCTTCGTGCAGCGTCACGCGATCCTGCACGACGCGAACGATGGCCGGGAGTTCACCCCGCTGCGCTTCCTCACCGAGAACCAGGCGCGCTTCGACGTGTGGAACTCCCCGCTCAGCGAGTACGGCGTGCTGGCCTTCGACTACGGCTACTCGCTGGAGAGCCCCGAGACCCTGACGATCTGGGAGGCGCAGTTCGGAGACTTCGCGAACGGCGCGCAGACCGTCATCGACGAGTTCGTGTGCTCGGCCGAGCAGAAGTGGGGACAGCGTTCCTCACTCGTCATGCTCCTGCCCCACGGCTACGAGGGCCAGGGACCCGACCACTCGAGCGCGCGCATCGAGCGCTACCTGCAGCTGGCCGCACAGGACAACATGTGGATCGTCCAGCCCTCCACGCCGGCAAACCACTTCCACATGCTGCGCACGCAGGCCTACAAGCGCCCGCGCAAGCCCCTCATCGCGTTCACGCCCAAGCAGCTGCTGCGCCTCTCGGCGGCGTCCTCCCACATTGAGGAGTTCACCTCGGGCGGCTTCCAGCCCATCATCGGTGACACCACGATCACCGACCCTGCGTCGGTGACGCGCGTCCTGCTGTGCTCCGGCCGTCTCTACTACGACCTCGCCAAGGAGCGCGAGCACCGCGGCGACACGTCGACGGCCATCATTCGCCTGGAGCAGCTCTACCCGCTGCCCGAGGCCGAGCTGGCCGAAGTCCTCGCCCAGTACCCGAACGCGTCGGTGACGTGGGCGCAGGACGAACCGCGCAACCAGGGCGCGTGGCCGCACCTGGCGCTTAACCTCTTCCCGTCGCTGGGACGCCCGGTCCGCGTGGTCTCGCGTCCTGAGTCCGCAACGACCGCCGCGGGACGTGCCTCGCTTCACAAGGAGCAAGCAGCTACCCTTATTGCGCAGGCCTTCGAAGGCTAAGAGGGACCGCGCGCACCGTCAGGGTGTGCGCGGGAGGCACAGGAAAGGAACACCATGCGGATCTGCTTCATCGGAGACGAGCTCGTCGCCGGCGTCGGCGACCCCCGAGGCCTCGGCTGGGTCGGTCGCGTCAACGCTCACTCGACCTTCGATCTGCCCGCCACGTTCCTGACCCTCGCCGTCCCCTCTGAGACGACGAAGCAGATGGCTGCGCGCTGGGAGGCCGAGGTCCTACCTCGCCTGGCCGAGGGTGAGCCCCACGGCCTCGTCATCGGTGTGGGTCCGGGCGACGTCGCGGCCGGCATCTCGACGGCCCGCTCGCGCCTGAACCTGGCCAACATCACCGACCGGGCGACCGCGCTGGGTATCCCCAGCTTCGTGGTCGGTCCCCCGCCGCTCGCGGGCGTGGACTCCGGGTCCCTCAAGGCCCTGTCCTCCTCGTGCTCTGAGGTGTGCGCGCGCCGAGGCATCCCCTTCGTCGACTGCTACACGCCGCTGGTCGCGCACGACCAGTGGTTCGAGGACATGGCCGCCTCCCTCGCCCGCGGAGGGGACGGCCAAACCCTGCCCGGCCAGGCCGGCTACGCCCTCATGGCGTGGATCGTCCAGCACCAGGGCTGGTACGAGTGGACGGGAGCCACCCCGGCGGACGTGTGAGCACAGGAGGACAGCGTGCGCTCACGTCATTCACGTGTCTCCCCCGAGACACGTGAATGACGTGCTCGGCAACAGCTCGGCATGACCATATGCGCCTGCGTGCTCATCGGATCCGCGGTCGTCATGCTCGGCGCGTTTTTGCTAGCCGGGAACTTCGGTGTCCGTCAGCTGGTCTGTTCACTCATCGGCTCTGGCGCGGCCGTTGTCTTCGGCATCTGTCTCTTGTCGCTCCTTCCGATGCTCGTGCGCACGATGCGCGCACAGCTGGATCAACCTGGCGACGCAGGCCCTGCGATCAAGACACTTGTCGGCATTGCTCTCATCGCGTTGGTCGCGACCGCGTGCACCGTCATGGGCGGTGGAGCCTTCAGCGAGCTGTCCAGCGACGCCCGCCAAGGCCCCCAGACGCGGGCCGTCACGAGCTGTGAGAACTTCCAGACGTTCACCGAGCACGGGCGTCGCGGCAGCACCTACTACCGCAACGTTTTTACCCTCCATTTTAACGACGGAAAGCCGCGTCACTTCGACATCACGACGCACACGCAAGACGAGTTCACGACACCAACAAGCCCCTACTACGCTGTCTATCAAGCATGTGTCGTCCACCCTTTCACGACCTCACTCGTCGTCGACTACTACCCGCGCAGTGGGATCATGAAGGCTATCCGTGAGGCGTGACGCGAACGCGCCCCGGCCTCGTCCATCCCACACACGTCAGTGAGACCATGAGCAACCAGTACCCCACCTCTCCCCCCGCCCGGTCCCGCCAACCGTCCCCTGGCCTCCTCGATGATCGAGCGCCTGCCGCGGGGGTTCTCAACGCGCGCAAACCTGCTCGCATTCGTCGTCATCGGCTTCTTCGGCACCATTGCCTACGCCTTCGCGTCGCTCGGCAGGTACGTGCACTTCGGGTTCTGGCGGCTCGTGTGGGTGGCCGCATGGTGCGCCATCGGTCTGATTACCGCGATCGCTTGCGCGCTCCTCTGTACCTATCTGCGGAAGCGTGGACACCGCGCGCAGGCCGGAGGGAACGCGTCCTCCGGCAAGCTCTACGCCATTGTCACAATCGCGGTGGGTGTTATCGGAACCGTCGTCATTGTCGTCTCGGGTGTCTACGGGATCGCCGTGATCCGGGACTTCGCGGCAGGGCCACACACGATGAAAGTCACCTCGTGTCAGCTCACCCAGAAGGCGCACGACAAGCCGTCGGACGATCACAGCAAGGTCATCGACTACTACGACAATCGCTTCGCCATGACCCTGGAGGACGGGACAACGCGCACACTCACGCTCGAGACCGAGAGCTCCGACGATCTCGCCAAGGAGGGCGGCATCTCCGTGATCATCTACGAGACATGCAAGGCACGTTCCGGCGCGACGTCACTGACCGTCGATGTCTACAGCCACAGCTGGATCATCGTCGACGCACGAGTGGAATGAGCGGCACATGACCAAGCAGAAAGTCACCACCCGCGAGAAGCTCCTCGCCTGCGCAATCATCATCGCTGTCATGTCCCTCAATATCGTCCTGGGCTCTTTCTTCTCCCCCGGCTCATGGTCGTCGGCCGTCGTCACCGCAGCGGCTTCCTATCTGATTGTCTTCATCGTGGTCGCAGCCGCCGCCGGCATCCGATTCCTGTACAGGGATTGGAAGACGCCTCCTCGCCACGCCCTCGACCGCCCTGCCGCGACACTGCCTGCAAACCTCGCTGGGCCCACCCCGACGCCTGCCCGCGCCCAGGCGGCCAGCCGCGAGCGCCCGGCCCCTCCCACACCGCCGAGCAATTTCGCAACCATCGACGGTGCCATCAGCTACGCGCAGCAATCCGGCTTTTCCATCATCAACCTGTTCACTGAGCACACGCCGCTCAATGACTTCCGCGAAGCCGTGGGCGCGGAAATCATCTACCTAGTTCTCTCCCACATCGCCGAAATCGACAAGAACGCCTCGGTCACCGTCACCGGGTCTGCGATGGACGGGGCGCTGACACTGACCATCAGCGCCCTCACGCCTGAGGCGTCCGTCCTGGGCGGGCGTCGCATGGGTGAGATACGTGCCCTCATCGATAGCGTGAGCGGTAGTGTGGAGACCGACGAGCGAGTCGGCGCCTGGTCGCTCACCGCGCACCTGCCCACCGCAACGGGTGCGCCCTCCTAGCCCATGCCTCGCCCGTCACCCCTCACATCATAGGTCCCCGCATGAGCAACCCCAACCAGTTCAACTCCCCGTCGAACCCGTCTGGCCCCGGACAGATTCCACCCTTCGATGCCTCCCAGTACCAGTACCCCTCCAACCAGGGCGCCGACTCCCAGCAGGCCCCCGGATACCCGTATCCGCAGTACGGGCAGCCCTACCAGGCACCCGCGGGCGCCGCCTCCTACGGGTACGCCCAGCCCGACCCTTCGCCCGACGAAGAGGCCGCTGCCCCCACCCAACAGAAGAAGCGTTCCCTCGCGACGACCATCCTCACGATCCTGGCCGTCCTCGCCGTCGTCATCTACCCCGTGGTGGAAGGCTCATACGACTTCGGTACGGAGAGGCTCGTCTGGACGGGGGCGGCCAGCGGGCTCGGGCTCATCGTCGCCATCGGGTTCCTGGTCGGCATCCCCCGCTCCTTCCACGAATTGCGGCGCGCCAAGGCCACCGGCGACATCGCAACCAGACGCATGCGCGTTCGCGCCCTGTTCTTCGCCATCATCATCCTCCCCCTCAGCGGCTACTTCTCCGTCACCTACGGCGTCCCGGCTGCCCAAGACCTCGTCGAAGGCCACCACACCGTCACCGTCACCTCGTGCACCTACGAGCAGGGCTCGCATCGAAGGTCACGTCGACGCGGAAGCGGGCGCACCGTGTACGACAACTACTTCACGATGACCCTCGCGGACGGGACGCTGCATACGACAACCATCGAGACATACCAGCCCACGAGCATCCAGACCATGGGCGGCACCTACGAGGTGCTCTACCAGGCCTGCAAAGTGCAATCGGGCAGCTCGTCGATGACCCTGGACGTCTACGAGCACAGCTGGATCATCGTCGACGCCCGCCTGAACTGACACACACGATCAATCTCGCCCCGGCCTCGTTCCAACCCTTCCCCTCAGGTCCACCATGAGCAATCAATACCCTTAGCTCTCCCCCTACGATCCGTCCACTGACGGCAGTCAACCCGCCAACCAGCCGCAGGTGCCGCAGCCGCAAACGGGTGACGCGCAGCCTTCCTTGCCGCTGCTCTCGTACCAGGGTTGGGAATACAGGGGTCCCCATACGGGGAGGCGTATGCCGCGTCGTCCGACGCCGACGAGGCCTCTCAGAGTGTTCCTTCCCCCACCGATCCTTCCGGCGAGGACACAGCGCCGAAAAAACACACGGGGTGGTGGCTTCTCCTCCTGCTCGTCGGACTCCTCGTCGGCATAGTCCTCTATTTCTTCGGCGAAATGTTCAGTTTTGGCACGGAACGGATCGTCTGGACCCTCATCAAGTGCGCCGTCGCACTCGTCTTCGCCCTCGCCATGATTCCCCTCTATGCCGCTACGCGGCGCAATTACCTCATGGCGAGCGCGCGGGGAGATGAGAAAGTGGCACAACAACGCCAGCTCAGCCTGGGGATGGTCGGCGTCTTTGGCCTCGGATTCGCCATTTACGCGCTGTCGAACGGCGTTCCCGCGGTGCTTGACGTCGCCGACGGCCCACACACTGTTACGGTCACGTCATGCAGCTTCGAGCAGTACAAGACGAGTCGGTCACGCTACCGCGGCGGCGTCTCGACCGTGTATAAGAACCAGTTCATCATGACGTTTGAGGATGGCTCGACCCACACGCAGACCGTTGAGACGGACAGCAAGGATGAGATTGCGAGGCAAGGGGACGTGACAGCCGTCCTCTACGAGGCCTGCGCCCTGCGCTCCGGCAACGCGACCATGACCATCGGCAACTACATGCACTCGAGGGTCATCGCGAGTGAGAGGATCAACAACTGATCGCTCGGCCCGCACACCCGGCAGGCCCGCGCACGCGCCCCGGCCTCATCCCAACCACTGCGACCCGAAAGGGAACCCATGTCACGCAACCCCGCTTCCTCTCCTCGTCGGGCGTCCTCACCCGCGCAAGGCTCGGCAGGCGCAGGCGTCCTCAAGAAGATCGCCACCGCCATCGGGGCCGTCCTCGTGGCTCTGGTCATTGCTGCCATCGCCCTCTTCTGGTTCATCGGAGATCACACAGATTTCGGTCGCGAGCGCGTCGTGTGGAAAACGCAGGCCTGCGGCGGTGGGCTCGTCATCGTCGCCGGGCTCCTCATCGCGTGCGCGTTCGCGTACCTAGGCGTTTGGCGGGCCAAGCGCGACGTCGATATTGAGAAGGACAACCAGCGTTCCTTCGGCATCGTCGTCCTGTGCGTCACCGCATTATTCGTGGGATTCCAGTCGATCAGCCGCGGCCTGCCCGCCTTCCGCGACTTAACGGAGGGCACCACCACCGTCACCGTCACTTCGTGCAGCTTCGAGCAGATGCCGCGGTCAAACCCGGGGACGGGCGCTGATCGTACGCCCAACAATGGATGGGACAACACCTTCACGATGACGCTCGCTGACGGCACCAAGCGCGCCACGGTCATCATAACAGACGATGCTGACGACATCGCCTCGCGCGGCGGTCTCACGGGCGTCCTCTACGAAGCCTGCGCTTCGCGCTCCGGGTCCGCCTCCATGGCCATGGAGGTCTACCCCCACACGTGGTCCATCGTCGATGCACGCATCGACTGACAACACACAGGAGAGAACCATGAGCACGACCCCGTATGAACCTTCCTTCCCACCATCGCGGCAGGACTACAGGGAGCTCATTGACCACCACTACCTGATCCGCGGCCTGACGTTCGCCCCGCTCATCCTCTTACCAATCGCAATCAAGACGAGCGCGCAATACGGGCCGCTCAGCATGTGGACGGGCATCGGCATGAACCTCAGCATCCTCCTCACCTGCCTCCAGTTCCTGATCCTCCGCCCCTGCCTCCGACACCCGCACCCACCGACACGATCACAGTGGTTCACCGGAGGCACCAGCTACAACAACCATTTCGTCATGCGCTTCGATGATGGCACCCAGCACACCTTCACCATCGCCACCTGAGAGCAGGACAGCTCCCAGCTGTTGGGCATCATTCATCCGCTCTACGAAGGCTGCGTCCTCCACCCCGACCAGACGCCGCTGACCATCGACATGTACGTGCACAGTAAAACCCTGGTGGACGCGCGCCTCGACTAGTTGCCGAGTGGCGCAGGATGGCCTGCAGCCGTTGCCTGCGACCGTGGTCCTCGATCGACGAGGCCGTGAAACAGCGCGTGAAACGGACGGGGCTAGGCCTGGGTGAGGATCCCCGAGATGAAGCGAGCGCTGCGGTCGAGAGCGGCCTCGGCCTCGGGAATGGTGGGAACGCCCAGGACATACACGTGGAAGCCATCCGGCTCCACACGCAGGCGCACGTCCACGCCAGCGCGAGCGGCCTTGCGCGCGAACTCGATCGTATCGGGGCCGATGATGTCCGCGTCCCCCTGGAAAATACGCATCGGTGGCAGGACCGACGGATCACCAAACAGGGGGCTCACACGCCAGTCGGCAGGATCCAGGTCGCCGGCCCACGCGCGGCCCGCCCACGCTAGCCCGGGCACGCGCAGGATCCTATCGCGGCCCTGCACGTCCTCAATCGCCGGGTTCGTCATGGTGACGTCCACCCACGGGGCATACAGGACGAGGCCGTCCACCTGACGCGCACCCGCGTCGCGGCGCTGCATGGCGAGGGACAGCGCCAGGCCGCCACCCGCCGAGTCGCCGAAGACGATGACCCGACCGAACTCAGCCTGTGCCTCGTCGATGATGGGCTGGACGAAGTCGAACGCTTCCGCCGCAGTGTAGTTGGGGGCGAGCGGATAATCGGGGATGATGACGGGCAGCCCGGTGCGGTCGATGAGGCCCTCGACAATCCCCCACTGACCAGCGACCATCGGGTACACATACGCCCCACCATGCAGGTAGATGAGTACACCGCCCGAGCGCAGGCCCTGCTTCGGGAACACGCGGGTCACGCCGTTGCCGCTCGTCGCTGTGAAACGTGCTCGCATCGACGCGGGCATCGGGGCGGGCTGTGGGGCGTGGAGCGCCATCTGCTCAGTCGCTGCCTCGCTGTGCAGCAACGGAGGCACAAGCCCCATACAGAAGTGAACAAGGCGCATCTGGAGAGACATGGAGCCTCTTTCACTCTTTCGGATCGATAAACGGTTTCTGTTCGCATCGGGACGCACCCGCGCGCCAGCACGTACCAGGATACGCCGCGAGAGTGGTCCGTTTCTCACTGCGAGTGTTCATCGTGACTATCGGGAGGAAGCAGCAGTGGGCGGTAGGTGCCGGTGGCTGAAGGCCGTATCTGCTCGCCGCCGCAATCTGGCGAGAACCCATCGGACGAACCTACTACGCGGATAGGTGACGAGCATGCGGATAGGTTACGAACATCCGGATACCTTAATAACCTATCCGGATGCGTGGTTCCTATCCAGATGCGTGGTTCCTATCCGGATGCTCGCACGGGGTTATCCACAGGGCGGCCATCCACTACCGGTTGTATCCACAGGCCACCGTCTAGCGCTTTCCTCGCTGCCGATGATGGTACGAGACTTCGTCTATGACGCAGGCTTCCATCATCATCACCCCTCCAGCAGACTCACCTCGTGAACAACCAACATCTACGCTGGTCCGCATCATGCGTGGCATCTGTGCAGTGCTACCCCTCGATTCCATAAATTCCACCCCCTGGGACGTGTGGGAGGCCGTCGCTCGCGCACGCATGTATGCCGTCGATGCCTCCCACAAGCACTCGTCCATCTTTGTCGGACAGAGCTGCTTACGACTGTTGGGGATTCACGGCTGGTCCCAAAACCCTCCCGTTACCATCTACCGGGACAACCGAAGATGCACTTCTTCTCTCCCTTCGTGCCACGTCGGCTCCACGACGGTTCCAGCGACATCGGTGTCATGCTCTGAGTTTCCACCTCTTTCGGAAGAACGCAACAGGATCGACGGCTTGGTCGTAGAACACCCCTACGATGCGCTCGTGAGAAGCGCGCTTCATGATGAGCCGTTAGAGTCCTTCGTCCTCGGATGTATGGCACTCAACGTATGGAGCCAGTTCTCGATGTTTCATCAAGATGAGTGCCGCCGGAGAGCCGAGGAGATACGAACTGAACTAATCGCTCGACTTGAGCGGGCTGGCCACGTGCGCGGCTACCGACGCGCTCACGCGGTCCTCAAGACTATCGATCCAGGCTGCGCCAATCCCGCCGAAGCTGCGCTTCTGTGGCTGGTACGGTCCATCTGTCCCTTCTCAGTTAAAACGCAGGCGCATATTGGTGTACGCAGCCATCACTACTACATCGACATCCTGATTGAAGACTTGCACCTCATCATCGAATTTGATGGGGTTGCGAAACTTGGGGAAAGTCGCGTCGAGCTCGAACAAGCCAAGCGTGAGTGGGTGTTGCGCGATCAGAACCTTCGAGATGCCGGGTGGCACGTCATCCGAGTGAGTTGGCCAGACTACAACGACTGGGAACAGCTGCGGATCAGGTTGAGCCGAGTCCTGGGTCCGATCAATCCTGCTCCCGACTGTCGTTTCCTGTGGAAACTACCGACACAACGTTGCGATGGACCGTTGCGGCGCTTCTACTCACGAAACCCGCGCATGGGACGCAAACACGCGGATAGGTGACGAACATCCGGATAGGTGACGAACATCCGGATAGGTTACGAACATCCGGATACCTTAATAACTTATCCGGATGCGCCGTTCCTATCCGGATGCGTGGTTCCTATCCGGATGCGTGGTTCCTATCCGGATGCGTGGTTCCTATCCGGATGCGCCGTTCCTATCCAGATGCGTGGTTCCTATCCGGAACGACGGCCGGTGGATTGACACCACCCATAGACGGGTTACCCACGCCACCGCGAGCGTCCTCAGCACCGCCCCAGCACACACAACCTATCCGCATACGCGCGGCACAAGCACGATCGGCAGCCTATGAGCACACCGCACACCGTTGTCCAGCGCTGTAGGAACGTAAATCCAGCGGCGCACACCCCAGACGTCACGCGCGCCCAGCACACGGCGCGCACCTCGCAAGGCCGCACCTCGCAAGGCCGCACCTGGCTCCTGTAAGCCGCGCAAACAAAACGCGTCAGCAACGCGCATACAAAACGCGCCCGGACCATCCGGTCCGGGCGCGCAACGTATTCGGCTCAGGCGTTAGGACGCTTGCCGTGGTTCGCGCCGTGCTTACGACGATCGCGACGCTTACGACCCCGCTTCGACATGTCATTCTCCTTGGGTTTGTTGTCTAGACTGAAGCATTTTTGCACACATTGACCCAAACCACCAAGGCACAGGCCGTTCGCGGCGACGAAGGTCACCGAAAAACGGGTGGCTCACCGGGCCTCGCCGATGCGCGAGCCGATGCGCGAGCCGATGCGCGAGTTGGCATGCGAATGGGCGCCGACGACGCGACCAAGCGGGTAACAACCCCGCGCAAGGTTCAACGCCAGCTGACGGACACGCTCGTAATGGAGGCGACGACGCGGGCGCGCAGGGCATCCGAAGCCTGTTCGGACTCGTAGCAGCCGCG
This sequence comes from uncultured Actinomyces sp., assembly GCA_938041695.1. Lineage (GTDB taxonomy): Bacteria > Actinomycetota > Actinomycetes > Actinomycetales > Actinomycetaceae > Pauljensenia. The sequence continues at coordinate 108,799 of CALISI010000030.1, read as the reverse complement.
CATGAGGGCGCGCACGTGGCGTTCGGCGTCCAGGGCGTCGGAGCAGTGCTCGCAGGTGGCGACGTGCTGGATCATGAGGGCGCGGGCGCGCGCGTCGGGGCCGGGCACGGACCCGGCATCGATGAGGCCGCTGCGACGGTCGCACTCCTCGCAGTCGATCAGTTCGTATAGGGCGTCGAGGACGTCCTGGCAGGTGACGCGCGTGTTCACTTGGCTCCTCCGATCCCGTATTCCGCGGCGACGTCGGCCAGTGCGGAGCGCAGGTTCTTGCGCGCCCGGTTCAGTCGGCTCATGACGGTCCCCATGGGAACTCCTAGTTCTTCGGCGATTTCCTTGTAGCTCATGCCTTCAACGTCAGCCATGAGGACAACCATCCGGTGTTCCTCTGAGAGTGAATCGAGGGCCTCGCGCAGCTGCGTGGAGGGCAGCGCCTCGAGCGCCTCGACTTCCGCGGATTTGAGGCCAACCTCCGAGTGGGAGGCCGCGTCGGCCAGCTGCCAGTCCTCGACGGTGTCGCTGGAGGCACGCTTGGGCGAACGCTGCGCCTTGCGGTAGCCGGTGATGTAGGTGTTGGTGAGGATCCGGTACAGCCAGGCTTTGATGTTGGTGCCGGGCTTGTACTGGTGGAACTTTTGATAGGCCTTGAGGTACGTCTCCTGGACCAGGTCCTCCGCGTCGGATCGGTTGCGGGTCATGCCCAGGGCCGCGCCGAAGAGTTGGTTCATGAGGGGCATCGCTTCGTCCATGAAGCGCGCCTCGAGCTCGGCGCCATCCGGGGCGGACGAGGCCGGGGCAGGCTCGGGCGTCTGCACCGCTGGTTGGGGGGTTGTTGCATCCATCGCCTTCCAGCGTAGTCGCGCGCGGTCGGGGCGCGGCTGCGAGTGGTCGATGGGAGCTCATACTGAGGGCAACGCCTCAGATGCGCCTTTATTCCACAACCAACCACATCTGTGCGTTGCACCACTTTCACCCTGTTGTTTGGGAGTGGTCGGGCCGTTCGGCTTCCCCCAGGGACAAAGGTGTCGAACAATAGGGGTATGAATCTGCTGCGCGTTGTTGCCCGTCCCCTGCTCGCCGCCCCGTTCATCGCCGACGGGGTTGATGCCCTCATGCATCCGCGTTTCCACGTGGAGCGCGCCGCGGGCGTTCGTCCCCTCATCGATAAGGCGACCGACGCGGTTGGCCTGGAGCCGCTGACGGACCAGCAGCTGGGCGTCGCGACCCGAGTGACGGGAGCGGTAACGGTCGTCGCCGGCCTGCGATTCGCGCTGGGCCGCAAGCCCCGCGTGGCCGCCCTGACTCTCGCCGCGATCGGTGCGCCGATGGCCCTTGTGAACGCTCCCCTGCCGGGCACGACACGCGGCCTGTCGAAGGAGCAGATCAAGCGCCGTCGCTACCGCACGCTGAATAAGGCGGGCCTGGCGGCAGGCGTCCTCCTTGCGTCGACGGACCGCGTCGGTCAGCCCTCGGCTCTCGTCGCGCGTTCGATGCGCCGCGACCAGCGCCGCGCGATCGCCGCGGCCGAGGCCGCCGTCGCGCGGCGTCTGAGCGGCATCGCTTCGTGAGTGCGCCCTGGCCCGCTCCCCTGGTCACCTCCCCCGTGGATGCCACGGTCGAGGTGCCGGGCTCAAAGTCGATCACGGCGCGCGCCCTCTACCTGGCTGCTGTCGCCGATTCTCCCTCCGTCATTCGCGGTGCCCTGGATGCGCGCGACACACGCCTCTTCGCCGCAGCTCTTGAGGTGATGGGCGCGCGCGTCGAGGATGAGGGCGCGGGCACGCTGCGCGTCACCCCGATGGAGCTTCCGCCTCGCGGCGGGCGCATCGAGTGCGGCCTGGCCGGCACCGTCATGCGTTTCCTGCCTCCCCTGGCGGCGCTGTCCCCTGAGGAGACACTCTTCAACGGGGATGAGCAGGCTTACGCGCGCCCGCTCGGCCCACTCCTGGACGCCCTCGTGCGTATGGGCGCGACCGTCACGTATCACGGCGAGCGAGGGCACCTGCCCTTCACGATCCGAGGCCCGATCCACACGCCGCTGGGCGCGCAGGCCTGGGTGGACTCCTCGTCCTCCTCGCAGTTCCTCTCCGCCCTACTGCTCGTCTCTGCCCTCGTGGGCGATCCCCTCTTCGTGTCGGCTCCGGGGCTCGTCCCGTCGATGCCGCATGTGGAGATGACGCTGGCGTCACTCGCGGGCGTGGGCATTGACCTGGAGATCGTGGACGAGGGTCGCGCGAACCTGTCCACCTGGCACATCTTCCCGTCGCGTCCCCTCGGCGGCGACATCACCGTCGAGCCGGATCTATCCAACGCCGGCCCCTTCCTGGCCGCCGCTATGGTGACGGGTGGGCGCGTGCGCATCCCGGCATGGCCGGGGGCGACGACGCAGGCGGGCGACGCCTGGCGCGCGCTGCTGGGCCACATGGGCGCAACCATCACCCTGGACGAGGAGGGCCTGACCTTGACGGGGCCGGGCGCCGGCAACTACCCGGGCATCAAGGCGGCCCTGGCCGAGGTCGGCGAGCTGACCCCCACCCTGGCCGCGATCTGCGCCTACGCCTCGACGCCCTCGCACCTGAGCGGTATCGCGCACCTGCGCGGGCACGAGACCGACCGCCTGGCGGCCCTGGTCGCCGAGATCAACCGCGCGGGCGGGCAGGCCGAAGAGACCGAGGACGGTCTGATCATCACGCCGCGCCCGCTCCACGCCGCGCAAATCCGTTCCTACGCGGATCACCGCATGGCGACCTTCGGCGCGATCCTGGGCCTGGTCACGCCCGGCATCACGGTCGACGACATCGCCTGCACGTCCAAGACGCTACCGACCTTCGAGGCCATGTGGCACTCCATGGTCAGCGCCGACGACCACGGAAGCACCCACGCCGCCCCGGCCTCGCCCGTCGAGGAGGAGCAGTGATGGCCCGCCGCGACACCGGAACCGACGACCCGCGCGTGCGCGTGCGCGCCGGCAAGGGCTCGCGCCCCCGCACGAAGGACCGTCCCGACTGGTCCTCGAAGCCGCTGGGCCGCGTCATCGGCATCGACCGCGGCCGCTACCAGGTGAGCCTGGAGCAGGACGGCACCCGCGTCGTGGCCGTGCGCGCCCGCGAGCTGGGGCGAGGCTCCGTCATCATGGGCGACCGCGTGCGCCTGACCGGCGACCTGTCCGGGCGCCCCGACACGCTCGCGCGCATCGTCACCGTCGAAGAACGCTCCTGCGTGCTGCGCCGCTCCCTCGAGGACGCGCCGGATCAGCGCGGCGAGAAGGCGATCGTCGCGAACGCGGACACGATGTGCATCGTCGTGGCCCTGGCGGATCCGCCCCCGCGCACCGGCATGATCGACCGCTGCCTGGTCGCCGCCTACGAGGCCGGTCTATCTCCCGTCCTCGTGCTGACAAAGGCCGACCTGGCCAGCGCCGACGAGCTGATCACCGCCTACGAGGACTTCGACGTGCGCGTCGTACTCACGAGCGCCGAGGCCGGGGAAGCCGACCCAGGCGTCGCCGAGCTGCGGGCCCTCCTAACCGGCCATTGGTCGGTGCTGGTGGGGCACTCGGGGGTCGGAAAGTCCACGCTCATCAACCTGTTGGTGCCGGGCGCGGGCCGCGCGACGGGCCACGTCAACGAGGTGACGGGGCGCGGGCGCCACACCTCCACGTCCTCGGAGGCCTTCGAGCTGGACGAGGGCGGCTGGATCGTGGATACACCCGGCGTGCGGTCCTTCGGTCTGGGGCACGTGAGCGTCGCCGACGTGCTGGGTGTCTTCCCGGACGTCGCGGAGGCGGCCGCCTGGTGCCTGCCGCTGTGCTCGCACGGCGAGGAGGAGCCCTCGTGCGCACTTGACACTTACGCGCGCGCCACCGGCCCCTTCACCATCGACGAGGCCGGGGACGAGGATGCGGATCGGACGCGCTCCGAGCGCGCTTCCCGCGTGGCGTCGGTGCGCAGGCTGCTGGAGGCCGTGGCGACGGCGGAGGCGGCCAGCAAGGCCTTCCGGTAACCCCATTATCACCTTCTCAACATTTTACAAACGGAAAGCATATACTGTGATACAGTTCACTACTAATGAATGCTTGACAGATTATCAGGCCAGTCAATAATAGAAATGTAGCGGCGTCCGCTACACCTGATTACAAGGACGTGATCACTATGAAAACTGCCGTCAAAGCTATCGCAGCCTGCGTCTGCACTGCACTCTTGTCAGTCGGCACGACCCTTCCCGCACAAGCTGCCGGTCGATTAACGGTTGTCCCAACGGGCGAAACGACAGTCGATGAGACCGAATCGGTCGAGGCAGCCCCCGCCGTTGTTATCGCTGCGATCACAGCAATGAAGTTTGGGTACGACACTGCGTATGGTGAGGGAGTCCACCAGGCCCGCACTGGCGGTCTTACATGGAGCGAGTGGCAGGGCCGTAAGGGCTGGGCCATCTTCAACGCAGCCAACACTGTCGGCCTCCTTGGAACCGCCGGATACCTTGGTTTCCGCCACGGGTTCACAGACGAGTGTTGGTCTCGCTACTCCTGCTACGCACGCTAGCGCCAGCCACAAACACCTCAACTCAGGAGGAGGGAAGAGAGATGCAACAGTTTCAACCAGCCCCAGTCGACGCTCCCGATGCAATGCCGACAGCCACAGACAGAGCGCTGCGCGCAGTGTTTGCCTTCGTATTCTTTGCGGTCACCATCGCATCCATCGCGTTTTCCATCGCAGCATCAGGAAGGCCTTCACGCGAACTGACGACCGCCATGTGCGCGGCACTTGCTGCCTGGCAAATGGCCGGCTATTCACGCTCGTGCGCACGAACAACCTCGCGACTGTGGCCTCGCGCGCTCGAATGGACGGGAATTACGTGCGCGATTATCTCAATAGGGGCAGCAGTGACGAGTGTGATCACCAGCAACGGTGACAGTTACGACTATTTCGCGATTCCCTCGAGAGTCGCGAATGGCGCCCTGCTCGGCACGCTCTGTTGCCTCATCGCGCTGCTCGTACTCAAGTACCGGACCCAAGACACCAACAAGTAAACCGCGACACGCCAGTAGCGCCCAGTTCTGATCTATCGTCGGAAGCTGTGCACAAAGCTAGGCGTCGCCAAGCGCGAGGGGGCCGCATCCAGCTTGCAGCATGGATGCGGCCCCCTCGCCTCGGATTTTCCATGTCACCTTTTGCGATCGACGAGGCCACGGCTGAGGATGCGGATCAACTGCGACAGGGGCGCGCTTCCCGCGTGGCGTCGGTGCGCAGGCTCCTCGAGGCCGTGGCGACGGCGGAGGCGGCCAGCAAGGCTGCCCGGTAAAGAAAAGTACGCGCCGAAAGTGCTTGACAGCGCCCCCCCTGCGTGGACAATGAGGGTACAGTGATGGTCGCTATCTCTGATTCACAAGGTCGTGATCGCTATGTCCGCCATTGAGCAGAACCTCATCGGCAACACTGCAGGGCTTTCGCGGGTCGACAAGGTCCTCCGCTACTTCTTCTTCGCGCTGTTGATCGGCACGGTCGTCTATTCGATCGGCGGCACCTTCTTCGGGAGAGACAACCGCCTGAATGACTACATGCTCGTCATTGCCTCGGCGCTCCTCGCTATTCAGATGCCAGGATATTCGCGCACGATTCCCGGCGTTCATCCTGTGCTTCGAGCCTGCGAGTGGGCGGTGATGGGTTGTTCCCTCGTATGTACCGCCACTGTCATCGTCGGTGACGTCACGGACCACGGAGTCCGCCCCGAGCCCAACAACACGCCACGGAACGTCGCGATGGCTGCGATGTTCGTTGTCCTCTGTTTCTTCGTGGTGCTCTTCATCGCAAAATGCCGCACCCGCAGGCGCGGACCGATCCAACCAGCGGGATAGCCTCGCACCCTCACATCGTCACCGCGATGGTGAGCGCCTTCGTGCCCCTGACAGACGACATGACGGCCTACCGCCACTCGATGCTGACGAGCTGCGTCCTGGGCGCCGTCGCCCTGGTGAACTGGATCTACCTGCGCCGCAAGGCCCGCTAACTGCGCCGCGGAGCGCGGCCCCGCCCGCCGGCGGCACTCAGCGCTGGAAGCGGCGCACGAAGTTGCGCAGGATGAGGCGCGAGGGGTCCGTGTCGACGGTCGCGACCTGGGCGCGGATGGCCTCGGCCTTCTCCGCCGGGTAGTAGCGGCCCGCGTACTGGTCGATGCGCACGTTGACACCGCCCAAGTCCATCTCGGGGTGGAACTGGGTCGCCCATGCGGCCTCGCCCACGCGCACCATCTGGATCGGCGTGTCGTCACCGGCCAGGAGGACCTGCATGCCGGGGGCCAGCTCGCGCACGGCCTCGTGGTGGCCGACGTAGGAGTGGAAACGGTCGGGGGTGCCCTCCAGGAGCGGGTCGTCGCGGCCCGCGTCCGTCTTCGTGAGCGCAATGCCGCTGATTTCCTCGCCGTGGTGGGTGTCGATGACGCCGCCCAGGTGCAGGGTGAGGGTGCCCAGCCCGTAGCACAGGCCCAGGATCGGGAAGGACTCTGCGAGCGCCCGGTCGTAGAAGGAGCGCAGCCAGGCCTCGGCGCGCACCTGACGTTCGTCCTTCAGGTGGTCGTCGGCGTTCGCGTCCCACGGGGACCCGCAGATAAACGCACCCGAGTACTCGGACAGGTCAAGGTCGGGCAGCTCCCTTTCCATGCGCACCTGGCGGACCTGGTCGGGGGTGAGTCCCGAGAAGCGAGGCAGGTCGGCGCATTCGGCGGCCAGGACGGGGCCGTCGTCGCGCGAGGTCAGCATGAGGAAGGGCTTGGTCATGCCCACCATGCTATCGGGTGAGCGCGCGTGTGCAGCTCGTGTCCGCTCTCCAAGCGTGTGTGACGGACGCAGATGTGGGCGCCCTCTGTCACACTGGGATCATGTTGATTCTGCACACCTCCGACTGGCACCTGGGGCGCACGCTGCACGGCGCGTCTCTGGGAGACAGCGCGGACGCGTTCATCGAGTGGCTGGTTGCCCTGGTGCGTGAGCGCGGCGTGGATGCCGTGCTCATCTCGGGCGACGTGTTCGACCGCGCGGTCCCGCCCGTGGACGCGCTCGCGCGGATGCGGCGCGCCCTGCGCGAGCTGACGGAGATCACGACGGTCATCCTGACGTCGGGGAACCACGACGGGGCGGCGCGCCTGGGCCTTTTCGCTGACATGCTCACCCCCTCTCTGCATGTGGTGACCGACCCCGAGGCGATCGGCACGCCCATCCAGGCCGGGGGCGCGCTTGTGTACCCGATGCCCTACCTGGAGCCCGACTTGGTGCGCCAGTCGCTGTCGGACCTGGAGCCCAGCGGTGAAGTCGGCCTGCCCGGTCCCCTGCCCCGCTCCCACCAGGCGGTCCTGGCGGCGGCGCTGCGACGGGTGCGAGCGGACCTTGAGACGCGACGCGATGCGGGCGACGAGCGCCCGGCCATCGCGATGCCGCACGCCTTCATGACGGGGGCCCAGACCTCGGACTCCGAGCGCGACATCCAGGTGGGCGGCGTGCCATCCGTGTCCGTGGAGCTCTTCGACACGCTCGGGGGCGCGGATCCCCTGGCCCACGGCCTGGACTACGTGGCCGCCGGGCATCTGCACCGCCCGCAGGACATCGCGGGGGCCTCGGTTCCAATCCGATACGCGGGCTCCCCCATCGCGTATTCCTTCTCCGAGGCCGGGGCCACCAAGTCGGTCACCCTCGTGACGACGGATGAGACCTCGGTGACCGGCATCGAGGTGGTGCTCATCCCGACGCTGCGGGGCATCGCGGTGCTCGAGGGGACCATGGATGAGCTGCTCGCGGATCCCGACGAGGCCACCACGGCCTCGTACGTGTCGATCACAGTCACGGATGACGCGCGCCCCGAGCGCATGGTTCCGCGCATTCGCGAGGTCTACCCGCACGCCCTCGTCGTCGTGCACCGCCCCTCCCAGGCCCCCTCGATGGCTCCCGCGATGACCGTGCGTGCCTCACGGGATCCGCGCGAGGTGACGGAAGAGTTTTACGAGGCCGTGGGCGGGCGGGCGCTGAGCGCGCAGGAGCGCTCCCTTGCCCTGGACGTGTGGGCTGGGCTTCGAGGAAAGGACATGCAGTGAAGATTCGGTGGCTGCGCATTGTGGGCATCGGCCCCTTCGCGGGCGAGTACACGGTTGACTTTTCAGCCTTCGAGGACTCGGGCCTGTTCCTCCTGGACGGGCCGACGGGCGCGGGAAAGTCCACGCTCATCGACGCGATTACCTTCGCCCTGTACGGGGACGTGGCTCGCACGAAGGACGCGTCGAAGGACCGCCTGCGTTCGAACCACATCTCGGATTCGGACCCGTCGGAGGCGGACCTGGTCTTCGAGGTGGCGACGGGCATCTACCGGGTGACCCGCACCCCCGCCTACACCCCGGCGGGCAAGAAGTCGCAGCGCAATTCGAAGTCGACGCTGACGCGGGTCGTGGAGGATCCGGACGCTCCGGACGGGTGGCGCACGGTGGAGCCGATCGCGTCAGGTCCGCGCGACGTGGGCTACGAGATTCCGGCAATCGTGGGCCTGGACAAGGACCAGTTCCTGCAGACGATTGTGCTCCCGCAGGGCAAGTTCTCCCAGTTCCTCAACGCCACGTCGGATGCTCGCGAGCAGATCCTGCGCGACATTTTCGACACGCAGATCTACGTGGACTTCACGAAGGCCCTCGTCGATGCGGCCGCCTCGTCGAAGCGCGGCATCGAGGAACGGCGCGTGGCTGCCGTCGGCGCTTTCGAGCGTGTGCGGTCGCTGGATGATGCCCTGAGCGAAGACGCGCACACGGATGCCCACAGTGCCCAGGAACGCGCAGCCGAGGCCGAGGAGGCCGACCAGCTGGACGCGGGTGCGGAGGATTCCAGCGCCGTGACACGCTGGACCCAGCAGGCCTGTGATCGCGCGCGAGAGGCGCACGCCCAGACCCTGCACGTCGCCAAGGTGGCCACAGCGACCGCGCGGGAGGCTTCCCGCGCGCTGGCCGAGGGCCGCGCGCTGGCAGAGGCGCAGGCGGAGCGCGCGCGCGTAAGCGCGAAGCTCGCCGAGCTCACCACGTCCCAGGAGGCGGTCGCATCCGACCGCGAGCACGCACATGCGGCGCGCCTCGCCTTGGCTGTGGCACCCTTCGATGCAGCCGTCACCGAGGCCTCGGCGCGTCTGGAGTCTGCCGGAGACCAGGTCGCAGCTCTGTCCCGCGCCCTCTCAGACGCAGATGCCATCGATCCTGCATCCTTGACACCCGAGGCCGTGGCGGCTCTCGGCGAGCGGGCGCAGGAACTGCGCGACGAGGCGACGCGCACGCGCGGCTCTCTCGACGAAGCGCTGGCCGTTGAGCGCTCGCTGCCCGAGGCGCGCGCCCAGATCGAGTCGCTGTGCTCCCGCCGCGAGCAGGCATTGGCGCGCATTGCGTCCATCGAGGCCGAGCGCGAGACATTGCCCCTGCGCATCGAGCAGGCCACCGAAGCCCTACGCCTCATGCGGGCAGACGCCGACACGCTACCTGAGGCCGCATCCACGCTACGCGCCATCAACGAGCGACTGGACGCCTCCATGCAGGCGGACCTGCTGCGCTCGGCTCTCCTCGGAGCATCGGACGAGCTGCGCGAGGCCACAGTCGCAGCGAAGCTCGCGAACGCCGCAGCTGCGGACGGCCACGACCTGTGGATCGCACAGAGCGCATCGGCGCTCGCACGTGAGCTCAAGAAGGACACGCCGTGTCCCGTGTGCGGGTCCACCGCTCACCCGGCTCCCGCGCCTTCCGCCCACGGGGAGATCACGCGCGAGCAGGTCGCCGATCTAGATCAGGCGCGAGACCGCGCGGAGGGCGCGTTGCGAGATGCGCAGGCGCGCCACCAGGATCTCGTGCGGCGTATCGCCCAGCTCAACGAGGTGGCCGGCGCCCCCACCACGACCCTCGAGACCGAGCGGGATCGGGCGGCCGAGCTCGTCGCAAAGCTCGAGGCGCTCAGCCCACAGATCACCGAGATAGAGGCGGCCCTCGCACAGGAGCGTACCCGCCTCGACGGACTGACGGATGCCCTCGCGAGTGCCCGCGAGGCCGCCGCGTCCCTCGCCTCCACCCTGCAGGAGCGCGAATCCGCCCTGGCTGCGGCTGAGGCTCGCGTGGAGACTGAGCGCGCCGACTTCGACTCCCTTGACGCTCGCGCAGCGCACCTTGATGAGCGCGCACACCGGGCGGCGGCCTTGGCCGGGGCCTGCGCCGATTGGGACAACGCCCGCGCCGCGCTCGCACAGGCGCGCCGCGCCCTCACGGATGCACTGACGGATCAGGGCCTTGGGGCGGACTCGTGGCGCACGCTCCTGCTTCCACTCCCCGAGGTCCAGTCTCTCGAGACGCGTGTGGCCACGCACGAGAAGGCGCTTTTTGCGGCGCGCGAGGCGCTTGCTTCGGAGCGCCTGACCCGCGCGGCAGCAGCGTCCGCACCGGACCTTGAGGCTCTCACCGAGACCGCCCGCAAGGCCGAGGAGGACGCCGCTGCAGCTTCCCGAGCCTCCGGCATTCTCGAGCAGCAGTGCGCTCAGCTGGACGCCGCCCGCGCCTCGCTCGAAGAGGCGTTGGAGGCACTCGCGCGCGCCCGAGAGCAGGCCGACCCCATCCAACGCCTCGCAGACATCGCTGCCGCATCGGGCCCGGAGAACCTGACGTCCACTCCCCTGTCGGCGTGGGTGCTCATCGCGCGCCTCGAGGAGGTCCTGGCGGCCGCGAACCCGCGCCTGGCGGCGATCTCGTCGGGACGCTACGAGCTCGCCTCCGTCCCCGACGACGGCACCGCCTCGCGCAAGTCTGGCCTCGGCCTGGCGATCATCGACCATGACACGGACGGAATGCGCAGCCCACGCACCCTGTCGGGCGGGGAAACGTTCTACACGTCCCTCGCGTTGGCTCTCGGCCTCGCGGACGTCGTCTCAGCCGAGGCCGGTGGCGTCGAGCTGCGCACGATGTTCATCGACGAGGGCTTCGGGTCGTTGGACTCGCACACGCTCAGCCTCGTGATGGCACAGCTGCAGGCGCTGCGCAGCGCTGGGCGCACGGTCGGCGTCATCTCGCACGTGGAAGAGATGGCGACCCAGATCGCGGACCAGATCCAGGTGCGACCGCTGCCGGAAGGAGGATCGACCCTGAGCGTGCGCGCGTAGGCGTCAGCCCTTGTGCAGGGCCAGGACCGCGGGGCGCTCGGAGCGGTCAAACCACGCCAGGGAGGACTCCCACAGAGCGGCCACGGCCTCGTCGGCGTCGTCCTGGGTGTCAGCATCCAGGACGGCCTGGACCGCGGGCGAGGCGTCGGGCAGGTCCGCGAGGATCGCTGCCACGTCCGACCAGGTGTATTCGAAGGCCGCGGCCTCGAAGATGTGGGGTTCGATCTGCTCGCCGGGAGTCAGCGTCGTCGAGGTCGGCGTGTCGACGGCGAGGACCACGCGTGCCAGCCCCGCCCCCTCCGTCTCGCGCGCCAGCTCGAGGGAGGACAGCGCCGCCTCGGTCATGGCGTCGTCCTCGAGAACCTCAATGTCCTCCCCGCTCATGGCGGCCTCAGGCACGCACAGAACACCGCCGCGCACGGGCGGCAGCGGAACGGACAGGTCAGACAGGACGGCGGGAACGTAGACGCGCATGATCACAGTGTAGGCATCCACTGCGCGACAATCGCCTCCAACTCGTCGGAAGCCTTACAATGCGTGCCGCTTTCCCCCAAAGCTTTGCCGCGCAGGGCAGCCCGCTGCACGCCCGCATCTTCGCTGACAACGTGGAAGACCTGTTCGGGCATGAAGGCGCCGATCGCGTCCTGCAGGGATGCGACGGGGCGCGCTCCGATCGCATCCGTACTGACGCGGTTGACGATGAGGGTAATCGGACAATCGCCGCCGTGTTCAGCCCACCAGCTGGCCAGGAAGGAGAGGCGGTTGATGCCGATGATGTCCCCGCGCGCGACGATCACGAGCCGGTCGACGCGCTCAAGCACCCCGAGCGCAGCGTCTTCCCTACTGGCCCCGCGGCTGGATTTTTCGAGGGACGTGGAGGCGATATCGACGACGCTGTAGCGGGCGCTCAGTCGCAGGGCTCCGATGATCGATTCGATGCTCGAACGGCTCACTTCGCGCCACCGGTGCCCGGTGACCAGGCCGGTGATAACGCGCAACCCCTCGGACCGCTCGGCCGCAGCGGACTGGACGTCCTGGGGCGTGAGCGGCCCACGCGAGGCGGTGCGTGCCAAGATGGACAGGCCCGAGGCCTGAACGGGCAAACCGAGAAGGTGCGCAATCGTCGGGTTAGCGGTGTCTGCGTCGACGAGGAGGGTCGGCGCAGTGCGCGCGAGGAGTGTCGCGATACCCGCAGCGAGGGTCGTGCGTCCGGGCGCTCCGCTGGTCCCCCACACTGCGGTGACCGTGCCCGGAGACGAGGGCGGTGGAGGTGGCGGGGGTTGCTCATCCGCGATGGAGGCGTGGACACGAACGTTACGCGTCGCCGCGATCAGCGAATTGACGACCTGTTCGGGGCTGCCGGGAGCTGCGACCGACGCGACGCCGAGGGAGACAAGCCTAGCCCTGAGCGCATGCGAGCCAAGCGCAACGACCGCCATGCCGCACGAGCGCAGCGCGTCGAGCGCCTCGGCCGTCAGGTCGGGGTCGGCACCGTCGATGACTGCCAGGTCCGCGACCCCCGCGCGGCCTGCGGCAATGACCTCAGCGAGATCGGCGCAGCGACGAACGATCTCGAGGGTCTCTCCATGCCGTTGTATTGCCTGGATGAGGGGCGCTTCGTATCGCTGCTCGGCGAGGATAACCACCCCGTGAACGGTACTCATGGCGCACCGACGGGCACGGCGGCGAGGCCATCCGTTGAGCTCTGAGCGGCTAGAAGGACGGGCAGCGACGAAGAGTTCGCCAGGATCTCGATGCGCGTTCCCCTCCTCGTTTGAGACGAGGAGGATGCTTCTATCGCGCGCACGAACGTAAAGGATCCCTCGATTTCGTGTGCCTGCTCCGCCCCCTGGGCCTGCGTGCGTGTCGGAACCGTCCACAGCTGGATCCTGGTACCGTCGGCCACCCCGTCGGGCAGGCCGGTTGTCACGGTCACCGCGAGACGCACCGTCTGGTCCGTCCCCTCCGATTCGGTCTGCGCGATATCGGAGCGCATGATGATCTGACCGGGCACGAGCTGGCGCGTCGCAATGGATCCCATGGGCGCCTCGGACGTGGGCGCATAGACGGAACCATCCACGCGGAGGTCGATTTCTCGCACATTCTCGGCCGTGATGGCTTCACCGGGCGCAATCGTACTTGTCACGGCGTAGACACGGGATCCTCCCCGGAGGAAGCCGCTGAGGACACTGAAAGCGATCACGGACGCGATGACGAGGACCACTCCGATAATGAATCGGCGGTCTATCTTGCCGGGGGCGCGCGCCGGAATCGACACTGGAGCTGAGACGCGTTTCACTCTTCTATGATGCACGTTCGACCGGAAAAGCGGTAGGTTGCCGACTATCCATCAGAACCAACCGAGCACATCGGTCATATGTCGGACAAAAAATTGCCGACTCAAACCAATCAGACGAAGCAATCTCAACTGATAACATGTTGCCATGGCAACACGATTCCTCACTCTCGCTGACGTCGCCGAGACCCTGAATCTCACGATGTCAGCCACCCGCGCCCTCGTTTCCTCCGGCGAACTCCCGGCCATCCAGGTCGGCGGCAAGCACGTATGGAGGATCGAAGAATCGGTCCTGGAGCAGTTCATCCAGGACCAATACGTCGCGACTCGCGAGCGTCAGAAGGCGGAAAACGCTCAGTAATCGGTCGACCATCGCTGGCCGAGCACGCGGAGTCGACGAAGCCCCGCAAGCGCTAGCGAGACGACCATTTCTTCCTGCTCATCCCGGCCGTCATAGCTGATGGCCGTTCCACTGAGGGCGACATCGACGTGGTCCGCATAGACCGCGTCGATGATCCCCCTGTGGCCCCCTCCATCGGATTCGATGGCGACGCCGACACCGCGCGCACTCAGCTCGCGCAAAACGTGTCCCACGCCGACCCCACCCCTGATCGACGACTCGCGCGCGACGCTTCGTCCGAGCGGCCAGGCGCCGACGACGGCAGACAGCATGACGAGACTATCGCCACCTTCGCCACGCAGGAGCACCCACGTGCGAGTCGAGTCAAGAACCTGTCCCGACACCACGTGCCCGCCGCGCAGCGCGAGGGTAACGATGCCCACCGCGCCAGCAAGTCGAGCCGAGAGGGTGACGGACGCGCGCTCGGCGTCCGTCAGCTCATCGATAAGCTCTTCCAGATCACGCTCGCGTTCCTCGTCGAAGCGCGCCTCCAGCTCGGCCATGAATGCTGACATATCCATGCCCCAACGATGCCACACCCACAAAGAAAGCGCTGCACATCATACTTTTATTTCATTTTCATAAACGTATTGACATCAACCGATACGAAGCAGATAATTATTCGCATCGAATCCATCTCACTCGATGAAGAGTTCACCATGACTGATGATTCACGTACTCCCCATGGGCAGGAACACCTGTCTGACGCTTTCCTCTGGTTGGTTGGCGCGCCGCTGACCGTCCTCGACGCCCTGTACCTGACCAGGCTCGCACCGCCCATTGACGCGGAGCACCCCGAAACGCTCATCGTGTGGGCGCTGGGGGTGGCCGCACTCCTCCTGCTGTCGTGGAACCTTCTCAGCTCCGCATGCGCCCACCTTGCCCTCCTGCGCGCTACCCCTCCCATTGTGCGCCGCATCGCACGCGCGGTGGTCGCACGCTACGGCACCAGGCTCTCGCGAACCTTGCTCGCCCGTGCCGGTGCCGGAGCGCTCATCGGCTCTGCGCTGGTGACTGGCGCTCCGGTGGCTGCGACACATGCGACGCCGCAGGACCTCACCGTCCCAGGGATCTCGCTCACGTGGGCGGATAGCCCACGCGCCACACAGGAACCAACGCAGATGGATCCGGCTGGCTTGACGACACCCGCACCCGCGCAGGACGCGCCTCCCCCACCCACGCCCCACATGCCTGACTCGATCACGGTCACCCCCGGCGATTCCCTCTGGTCGATTGCCGCATCCCTGCACCCAGACGCGGACGACGCATCCATCGACGCGGCGTGGCGCGCGATCTACGAGGCGAACGCGGACACTCTCCCGGATCCGAACCTTATTCATCCCGGACAGAAACTCACCCTTCCCCAGGACCTACCATGAGCACGCAAATCGCACCACGGCCTCGTACGGCCGAAACACCCCGGCGTCGCGTGAGCACGAGGCCGACGCCCTCCCGCCCACTCCAGCCAGCCCCCTTCCGCTGGAGTCGGGACGAGGCACTCCCCCACGGCACTTCCCCCTCCGGCGCATCCGCGAACACCCTTCACCCAGGACCGCACGCCCTTCCCGATCCCGACCAGTGGGCTGCAACACTCGCGCGCGCGGTCGTCGAAGTCGTCACGGGAGCACGCCAGGCACCGCAGCTGCGACGCTGGCTCCTGCCCGAGCTCTATGGGGCGCTGGCATCCGTGCACCTGTCCCCCTGCGCACGCGGCACACGTCCCGTCCACGTGCGCACCTGTCCGATCGACGCGGTCACCACCGAGGCGGCCGTCATTATTGCTACCGCCGCCCGCACGTACGCTCTCGCCCTGCGCCTGGAGGAGTACCACGGACGCTGGATGATGACGGCGCTGGAGCTCGCCTAACCCACCAACGAGGCCCGCCCACGGGTAGCACAAACGGGTGAGAGGCTCCCGAAAGAACCCCTCCGAAAGAACCCCTCACCCGTATCAGCTAGCGATCAGCGTCGGCGACGCTTCTTAGCGGCCGCGCGACGCTCGGCGCGGTTACCGCCGGACGACGGCGCACCCGACTCGATGCCTTCGGCGGAGCTGTAGTTCACGCGCGATGGGGCCTTCTGCCGACCCACATTGCCCATCACCGAGCGGGCGTGAGCCACGGCCTCGCGCGCGGCCTCGGAGGACGCGGACTCGGCGGCCGCCACATCTTCGATGCTCGGCTCGGATGCCGCAGGCGAGGCGGGGGCGGACTCGGACGCGACGGACGCGACGGATGCGGAAGCAATCGAGCCGCCAGCCTGTTCCTCCGCGGAGGCCAGGGCACGCGCGAACTGCTTGGCGTAGGAGAACACCTGCTGGACGGACTCCTCGCGGATGCGCTCGACCATCGCCTGGAACATCTGAGCGCCCTCGTCCTTGTACTCGACGAGCGGGTCACGCTGACCCATGGCGCGCAGGCCAATGCCTTCCTTCAGGTAATCCATCTCGTAGAGGTGCTCGCGCCACAGGCGGTCCACCACGGAGATGACGACGCGGCGCTCGAGGGTGCGCATGGGCTCCTCGCCCAGCTGTGCCTGCGCCAGCGGGTTCGCGTTCAAGCGATCCTCGGTATCCGCGTAGACGGCGTGGATGTCGCCGACCAGCTCGGTCACCAGGTCATCGCGAATGAGGGACGCGGCGCCGCCGTGCTCCTCCAGGACCTCGTCGATCGTGACCGACGGCGGGTAGTAGCCGCGCAGGTTCTCCCACAGCGAGGGCAGATCCCACTCATCCACGGCCTTGTCGGCGATCGCCTCGTCGACCAGGCCAGTCACGAGGGACTCCATGAAGGCGCGCAGCTGCGGGCCCATGTCCTCGCCCTCGAGTACCTTGCGGCGCTCACCATAAATGGTCTCGCGCTGACCCGTCATGACGTCGTCGTACTTCAGGACGTTCTTACGGATCTCGAAGTTGCGGGCCTCCACCTGATGCTGGGCCGACGCGATAGAGCGCGACACCATGCGGTTTTCCAGCGGCATATCCTCCGGGTAGGCACCCGAGGCCATGATGCGCTGAGCCATGCCCGAGTTGAACAGGCGCATCAGGTCGTCTTCCATCGACAGATAGAAGCGGGACTCGCCCGGGTCACCCTGACGGCCGGAACGTCCGCGCAGCTGGTTGTCGATACGACGCGACTCGTGGCGCTCCGAACCGAGCACGTAGAGGCCGCCCAGCTCGCGTACTTCCTCGCGCTCAGCCTCAACGGCGGCTTCCGCGGCCTCGAGGGCCTTGGGCCACGCCTCGCGATACTCCTCCGGGTTCTCCTTCGGATCGAGGCCCTCGGCGGCCAGGTTCGCCTGCGCGAGGAACTCCGAGTTACCACCCAGCATGATGTCGGTACCACGGCCGGCCATGTTCGTGGCGACCGTGACCGCACCCTTGCGACCGGCCATCGCGACGATGGCGGCTTCGCGGGCGTGCTGCTTGGCGTTGAGCACCTGGTGCGGGATGTGCTTCTTCTTGAGCATCTGGGAGAGCAACTCGGACTTTTCGACCGAGGCGGTACCGATGAGGACGGGCTGGCCGGCCTCATGGCGCTCGACGACGTCCTCGATAATCGCGTTCAGCTTGCCCTTCTCCGTCGGATAGACGAGGTCGGGCTGGTCCTTGCGAATCATCGGCTTGTTCGTGGGGATCGGGATGACGTCGATCTTGTAGGTCGACGCGAACTCGGCGGCCTCGGTCTCGGCCGTACCCGTCATGCCCGAACGCGAACCCTCGGGGTAGAGACGGAAGTAGTTCTGCAGCGTGATCGTGGCCAGCGTCTGGTTCTCGGCCTTGATCTCCACGCCTTCCTTGGCCTCGATCGCCTGGTGCATGCCGTCGTTGTAACGGCGGCCCGGCAGGACGCGGCCCGTGTGCTCGTCGACGATGAGGACCTCGCCGCCATCCACGATGTAGTCGCGGTCCTTGAAGAACAGCTCCTTGGCGCGGATCGCGTTGTTGAGGAAGCCGATCAGCGGGGTGTTCGCGGCCTCGTAGAGGTTCTCCACGCCCAGCTGATCCTCGACCTTGTCGATGCCCGGCTCCAGGATGCCGACGGTCTTCTTCTTTTCGTCGACCTCGTAGTCCTCGTCGCGCTCGAGCAGGCGTGCGATGCGGGCGAACTCCACGTACCAGCGGTTCAGATCGCCGTCCGCGGGGCCCGAAATGATCAGAGGGGTACGGGCCTCGTCAATAAGGATCGAGTCAACCTCGTCGACGATGACGAAAGCGTGGCCACGCTGAACCATGTCCTCGGGCACCTGCGCCATGTTGTCACGCAGGTAGTCGAAGCCGAACTCGTTGTTCGTGCCGTAGGTGATGTCGCAGGCGTACATCTCGCGGCGCTCGGCCGGCGTCTGACCCACGAGGATACAACCGCACGTCATGCCCAGGAAGTTGTACACGCGGCTCATCAGGTCCGACTGGTACTTCGCCAGGTAGTCGTTGACCGTCACGACGTGCACGCCCTTGCCGGTCAGCGCGCGCAGGTATGAGGGCATCGTGGCGACCAGGGTCTTACCTTCACCGGTCTTCATTTCCGCGATCTTGCCCTGGTGCAGGGCAATACCACCCATGACCTGCACGTGGAAGGGACGCATACGCAGGATTCGCCACGAGGCCTCACGCACCGTCGCAAACGCCTCCACCAGGATGTCATCCAGGGTCTCGCCCTCTTCGAGGCGATCCTTGAACTCCTGAGTCTTGGCCTGCAGCTCCTCGTCGGTCAGAGCCTCAAAATCCTCCTGCAAGGCATCAACCTGCGACGCAAGCCGATCCAGCTTGCGCAGCATACGCCCTTCGCCAGCGCGAAGGATCTTGTCAATAATCGACACGAATAGCTCCTGACGTTCCTCGCCCGCCCCCTTGTAGAGCGGACAGTCAAATCCATCCATTAGTTTACGAACTAACCGCCCAAAGTGGAAACGCCCGCGCGAACATGGACGTATTTAACGCTGACAGCGCACACAGGGGCGCCCCGGGCCTCGTGCCCGGGGCGCCCCACGGTCCTTCAACCGTCAGATTGTCGTGTTCAAACGAAGCACACCATACGTCCACCCGTGACGGTGGTAGACGACGCACGGCTGGTTCGTCTCCTTATCGACGAAGAGGAAGAAGGGGTGACCGACCATCATCATCTGGTCCAAGGCCTCATCCACGCTCATCGGCGGGGCCTCATGCACCTTCTGACGGACAATGATCGGGGTATCACCCCACTGCTCCTCGCGGGCCTCTCCGACCTTCAGATCCTCGGCGCTGCGCAGCGGCTTGGGAGCCTCGGGTTCGACGACGGCGACCTCTTCGACGACGGGAGCTTCGAGGATTTCGGCTTCGACCAGGTCACGCGGGTACCTGCGGCGGTGGTCCTTCACGCGATCGCGCAGGCGGCGCAGGCGCTCGTAGAGCTTGCCGGCGGCGATGTCGACGGCCGCGTAGCGATCGGCGGACTGAGCCTCAGCGCGGATGATCGGGCCTTTACCGTAAACGGTCAGCTCGATGCGCTCGGCAGTGTCGGCCTGGCGGGGGTTACGTTCGTGAGTCAGCTCCACGTCGACGCGCTGAGCGCGGGGGTAGAACTGAGTGATCTTCGAAACCTTCTCCTCCACGTAAGCCCGGAAATTCGGGTGAATCTCGGCATTACGTGCGACGACGGTGATGTCCATGTGTTTCCTCCATGGTGTGCGGCGGGCATCATTGCCCGCGGGTGGGGATTGTTCGGTGCTCATTGCCCGAACCGTGGTCTGAGCTATCACCTCCCGCATTGACGTGAGGAGCGTCCCTGCTGCTCACGCTATCGAAAGTCTGTAGTCACATCATACCCCAGCCGGTGACCTGCGTCATGAGATAAGCCCGGGTCGGCACAGCGTCACAACCGCGTCAAGCCCTCCCACAACACGCTCCATTTCCCGGATCGTCGCCCCCGTCGTCACCACGTCATCCACCGCCACAACAAGAACTCCGCGAGGAGGCACCGCGAGCGCCCGCATCGCCCCCATGCGCCCCACCGTACGCTGCGCCCCCGCCTTGCCCGACTGGGACGACGCACCCACGCGCAGTCGCACCGCATCCACCACCCGCACGCGCACTCCTGGCCGCGCGCTCGCCGCCAGAGCCCGGGCAACGGCACGCGCCAGCGGCATCGCCACCTGCCTGCCCCGCAGGCGCCTCTTCCACGAGGAGGGCGCGGGCACCACCCACACCTCCACCGCTCCCCCGGCGCACGAAGCCCCCCCTGACGGAAACCCCCAGCGCTAGCGGGCGACCCCGCCACGCCCAGCACCCGGGCCAGGGAGGCGCCGAGGCGGGCGCCGGCCTCGTCGAGGAAATCGGTAACGTCCGTGCGCGCGGAATGTTTGGCGGTGAGCACGATGCGCCGCAGGGGACCCGCGTAATCTCCCATGGCCAGAGCGGGTATGTCGCCGCGCGCGCCCTCAATGAGCGTCGGGGTCGGCTCGACCTGGGCGAGACGCCGACATGAGGGGCACAGGACCTCGTCCCAGGCGCGACATCCCCCGCATTGCACGGGAAGGATCGCCCCGATCAATCCCCGCGCAAGAGTGCGATGACCGCGCACGCCCACCACGGCACCTACCCCGCGTAGCGCGCAGACGTCAGCGGATCGGGGGCGTTTTGCCACAGCGCGCCCGAGCGGATCAGGACCTGGGGCTTGCCCGCGTCATCGATGCCCGTAATGACGATCGAGGAGGAGGACGCGCCTGCGCTCATCGTTCTCACGCGGATGGGCAGCGACACGTTCGACGGCAAACCACCCAGGGGAAGGGTGACGAGCTGGTCGTCGGAGCTTCCAGCTTCGCGCACGACGAGGGCCAGGCCCGTTGAGGTCGTCCACGAGCCATCGATGACGGTTCCGCGTTCGAGACTCACCTGGGTCAGGGATCGCACCGCCTGCGGGCGTCCCGCGGGGCCGCGTTCGACGACGCCCACCCATGCGCTGGAATCGGCTCCGCGAATCACGAGCGCGCGCGCCCCATCCGGCGAGATACGCACGGCGCGGATATCGCCCGCGCCCTCAGACTCGACGCTCACGGGGAAGACGCCATCCGCCCCACCCGCTACCGAGACAGAGGCCGCCGACGTCGAGGCGCCCCACACCCAGCCGAAACGATCAATGGAGGGGCCCGCAGGCGCGGCGCCGGGAATAAACGCCACGGATGTACCCGCTCGCTGCGCGTACACCCCATCGGCGCTACTCCAAGCGATGAGCGACGGATCCACCGGCGACGCCGTCGGAGAAGAGGCCCCCGACACCGAGGCGAGCATCGTCATCGTCGTACCCGAGACGATTCCCACCCCGTCCGGCCCGGCACCGACGAGAGTGTCGAGGGAATAGGTGGGCTCAGCAGGGGGGGCGGACGCTTCCAAGGTCTCGCCGGACAGCGACACGCTCACCTGGGACACGTCTGTCGCCTGTGTGAGCGTGCGCGTCAGCTCCCATGCCAGGCTCTCGCGGCCGCCCTCGCTCGCGGGCATGACGGCGTTGAGTTCGACGTGCGCGACTCCATCACTGACGTCGACGCCGTGGGAGGGGATCGTCGTGCCCGCGGGGATCGCGTTCGCGGTGACGGGAGCGAGGGCCTGGCTGGGCCCGGCAACGAGGCCGGCCAGCAGGTACGAGGCGAGGCGACGCGAGGGATACCACCGAGGATCCGCAACCAGGTCGGAGCCTTCCTGGGTCGGGAAGTAGAGGTTGACGAGCGAGTACGAGGCCGTAAATGCCGCGCGGCTCATGAGGACCATGTTGTCGGGCGCGTTGATGCGCCACTGTCCATCTTCACGCACGAGCGTGAACGTGTGCGTGGCCGTGGATGCATCGACGCGCGTGAGCACGCCGGACGAGTCAACGCTGGCCACGCCGAGCACCGAGACCGTCACGTCGACCTGTGAGGCCGTCTCGGAGCCGGCGGTGATGGCGGGCGTCGTGTCGGTGTCGTAGAGAAGAATCTCCGTGTCCGGCTGCCAGGTGCGAGCGGAGGAAGCACTCAGGAAGAGGCGGGCGGTCGCAAAGTCGTCCTGCGGACCGGCCGCGCACGCCAGGAGGAAATCATTGACGAGGGCCGCGGCATCGGAGCCGTCAGCGGGCCCCTCCGCCGAAAACTGGACGCCGCTGCCGTCACGGGAGGACACGTCGAAGGGAGCCGGAGCCGACGACCGGGGCAGGGACGTGCAGCCCGCGAGAATCACGCATACGAGCGCGGCGAGGACGAGGGGGCGTTTCATTCGGCCTCCCACAGGACGAGGGGGCGGCTGGCGATCTCCTCGCCGGCTCGCTTGGGCAGTGTCATGAGGAAGGAAGCACCCTTTCCAGGCTCGCCGTATGCCTGCAGGCGCCCGCCGTGGATGGCGACGTCTTCCGTCGCGATCGCGAGGCCGAGGCCGGTGCCTCCGGTCGTGCGCGCTCGAGCGGTGTCCGCACGGTAGAAGCGATCAAAAACGTGGTCGGCGACCTCCTGGGTCATTCCCACGCCGCGATCGCGCACGCGGCAAGCCAGGTCCGTCTCGGTGGCGGCCACGGTGATGGTCACGGTCGTGCCGTCCGCGTGCTCGATCGCGTTGACAACGAGGTTGCGGATCACGCGTTCAATGCGGCGCTCATCGATCTCTGCGCCAGCTCGCACCGGAGCCACGATCTCAACCGTGACGCCCTGGCGCTGCGCGAGATCAGCGCACGCTTCGACGACGCGGGTCACGATGGGGCGCAGGTCACGTTCCTCTGCATCCAGCAGCGCGCTCGCGGCGTCGTATCGCGAGATTTCCAGCAGGTCGGCAAGCATCTGCTCCATGCGTTCGGTCTGGTCATGCAGGAGCTCCGCAGAGCGGCGTGCGTGCGTGGGCAGCTCGTCGCGGTTATCCCACACGACGTCCTCGGCCATGCGGATCGTCGTCAGCGGCGTGCGCAGCTCGTGGGACACGTCGGAGACGAAGCGCTGCTGTAGCTTGGCGAGCTCGTCGTAGCGCGAGATGGTGTCCTGCAGCGAGGACGTCATGGCGTTGAATGCTCGCCCCAAGTCCGCCATCTCGTCATCGCCGCGCACATCAACGCGCACATCCAGGTCGCCCTCGGAGGCCCTCGTCGCCGCCTGGGCCGTCACGCGCACGGGCAGGAGCAGGCGATGGAGGAGCGCAAATACGCCGATCGGCAGGGCGACGATGACCGGCAGGGAGGACAGGAGCAGAACCCGCAGAACGACATCGACCTGGGCTTGGTCGGCGGACAGCGAATACAGAATGTAGAGCTCGTGGGTGCCCGCTCGGGGCAGCTGAACCTGGGTGCCGACGAGGATCCCCGGCTCTTCCTTCTTGCCGTCGCTCGACCGGATGGCCACCGACTGCCACTGCGCCCCTCCCCCGGCAACCGCCGCGCGCATCTGCGCCGTCACGAGGCCGCGCATCTGCTCATCCTCAATCTGGTTGATGCGCAGTGAGGCCGTGGTGCCTTCGGAGCGCAGCAGCGCCACATTGGTCGCGCCCGCGCCCGCAGCCGAGGCCTTGAGCGAGGCCAGCGCCCCGCGCGCGGACTCCTGCACCTGCGCGGGAGACGAGGCCGTCGACGACGAAAAGACGGACTGAGCGGAGGAGAACCGAAGGGACGCGTCGGCCAAGATCGCATCCCTGCGTGTCTCGAACATGGACGTGCGTAGTTGGGAGGCGATGATGCCGCCTGAGACGAGAACAATCACGAGGACCGCGAGCGTAATCGCGACCGCGAGCCGAGCCGACAGGGAGTGACGGATGCGGCGGGCGAGGTGCGAGGACGCAAGAAAGGCCCACGGCCTCGACGACGTAATAGCGCCCACGAGGCGCTTGAGCGCGTCCCTACGCTCCCGCGCCTGCACGGTATCCCACCCCACGGACGGTCACAACGAGCTCGGGGCGCTCCGGGTCACGCTCGATCTTCGAGCGCAGACGCTGCACGTGAACGTTCACGAGCCGGGTGTCGGCCGCGTGACGGTAGCCCCACACCTGTTCGAGGAGCTCCTCACGGGAGAAAACCTTCCAGGGCGCGCGAGCCAGCGTCACCAGGAGGTCGAATTCGAGGGGAGTCAAAGCAATGACATGCCCCCCTCGCTTCACGACGTGACCGGCCACGTCGATGGACAGGTCCTGCAACATGAGCCCCTCGTCCACCTGGGCGTCCTCGCGTCCGCGCAAACGGGCACGCACGCGGGCCACGAGCTCCTTGGGTTTGAAAGGCTTGGGCACGTAGTCGTCGGCTCCGGCCTCCAGTCCCGTGACGACGTCAGACGTGTCGGAACGAGCGGTCAACATAACGACCGGCGCATCCGAGATACGTCGAATCGCACGGCACACGTCGAAGCCGTCCATGCCCGGCAGCATCACGTCTAGCAGGACGAGGTCGGGGTGGCTCTCTTGGAATTGAGCCAGCGCCTGGGATCCATCGGCACAAAAGACGACGTCGAAGCCCTCATTCTGCAGGACAATCCCGATCATCTCGGCCAAGGCGACGTCGTCGTCGACGACGAGGATGCGCGAACTCATGTCACGATAGTGTCACGAAATCGCAACGAACGCAGAACAATCGCGCATCAATGACCTAATTTCTGCTCTGGACAAGGTTTCACGCGACGGTCGCGTATGGCAGGATTGGTGACAGACCGACACCATCATCATGGAGGCACGAATGAGCACCCCGTGGACCGCTCCCGACTCGTCGAACCCGTATCAGCCCACCGGGGCACAGCCAGAGGCAGCGGGCGGCCAGGCGTATGGCACTCAACCCTCCGACGGCGGTCAGCAAGCATACGGAGGTCAGCCCGGCTACGGCGGTCAGCCCAGCTACGGCGGTCAGCAAGCATACGGCGGTCAGCCCGGCTACGGGGGTCAGCCCAGCTACGGCGGTCAGCAAGCATACGGGGGTCAGCCCGGCTACGGCGGTCAGCAAGCATACGGCGGACAACCCGGATACGGGGGCCAGCAGGGTTACGCCTCGCAGCCCGGTGCCTCCGGCTACAGCGTGAACACCAACCAGTGGGGATGGGAGTCCAAGCCCGGTATCATCCCCCTCCGTCCGCTCACGATCGGCGACCTGATGAGCGGTTCTTTTGCCGCGATCCGCCAGAATCCGAAGATTCTCTTCGGATTCACCATGGCGGTCATGGCGGTCGTCTCCCTCATCTCCATGGTGACTGCATTCCTCCCGACCGCGCTCGGGTCGGTGGCCGATTCAAACGACCCTCAGGCGCAGCTGGCGGGGACGGAGGATTTGGCTGTCCTGATACTGACCAGCCTGGCATCTCAGGGTGTGCAGACGCTGTCGATGGTTGCGGGCACCACCATCATCATGGGCATGCTGGCGACCACGGTGTCGCAGATGATGATCGGCAACAAGGTGACCCTCTCGCAGGCCTGGGCGATGACGCAGCCGCGTCTGGGCTCCTTGATCGGCACGTTCATCGTGACCGGCATTGTCACGATGCTCCCGCTCATCATCTGGGGCCTCATCATGGTCGGATTCTTCTTCGTCTACCTCGCCGACGACTCGATCGGCGACCCCCTTCTGCTCGTCGGATTCTTATTTGTCCTCCCCGTCGTCGCCGCCGTGTATTTCCTGAACATCAAGTTCGCTTTCGCTTCCGTCATCACGGTGCTTGAGGAGATCGGACCGATCGCGTCCTTGAAGCGTTCGTGGAACCTGAGCAAGGGCTACTTCTGGCCGACGCTTGGACGAATCTTCCTCGTCACGTTCGTCGCCGGTTTCATCGCCGGTTTCATCGGTGGTTTCATCGGCGGTATCACGGGAGTCACCGCGTTCGCCATGGCGGACAACGGGACCGGTTCAATGATTTTTCTGGCGATCACAACGGGTCTGACCACCTTCGCCAGCGGCCTCGTCATGCCGCTCACCGCCACCTATGAGACGCTCATGTACGCGGACCTGCGTATCCGTAAGGAGAACTTCGCGGCGGTCCTCATGCAGGCGAGCGCCCAGCCTCAGTGAGTCCCATGCTCAGCTGTGAGGTTCCGCTGACACCCGACCAGGGCGAGGCTCGTGACTGGCTCCTCAAAGAACTTGCCAAGGGCGAGTACGGCGAGATCCGTGGCCCGATCGTCGGCTTCGTCAAGAATTTGATCGACGATTTCTTCCAGCTCCTGTCGTGGAAGGGCCAGGGCGCCCCACCGATCTCGCTGATCCTGGCGATTCTGGCGATCATTGTGATCGCAGCCCTGGTCATTGTGCTCATCCTCAACCCGATTCGTCTGGCGAGACGGCGCAAGTCGGGCCTCGTCTTCGAGGAGGAGACCAGCGCGCCGCAGGTTCAGGCATCCTTCGACGAGGCCGTGGCCGCTCAGGATTGGAACCTGGCGTACGTGTGGGCCTACCGTCTCATGGTTCTGGGCCTTGACGACCACGACATCGTCTCCTCGACTCCGGGCCTGACCGCCCGCGAGGCCGCCGACGCGGCGACCCGAGTCGCCCCCGGCCTCGCCCCGCAGCTGTCTGCATACGCCGAGTCTTTCGACAAGGTTCGCTACGGTCGTGCCGCGGTCTCGCACGACGAGGTGGACGCGCTGCGCTCCTTCACTCCGGTCCTCCTCGACCTGTGTAGCCACGCGAAGGACGAGTCATGAAGTCCCGGCAGGTCGCAATCGTCACTCCCACGGCACGCGAGCGTTTCTCGGCGGCGCGTCCGATGCTCCTCCTTATTGCGGTCACGGCGATCGCCCTGATCGGTTCGGCTTTCCTCAGCCAGATGGAGTACAACAACGCGCCCGTTGGCATCCGCAATAAGCATGGTGATGGCGCCCGCGCGCTGGCCCAGGTGCTCGGCGACCACGGGGTGTCCGTGCGCGAAGTCGGAGCGAAGGGCGCATCCGAGGTGGGCGATGACACAACCCTCGTCGTCATTTTTCCCGCGCGAATGAGCGATTCTATCGCCCAGGCGGTCGAGACTCGGGCGAACGTCGTCTACGTCGGGCTCGAGGAAGGATACGATTCGTCAGCTCCCTACCTCGGTGGCCTGCGCGCGAAGCGCGACTGGCACAGCTCACGTGTCGTGACGGCCAGGTGCAACTCCGAAACGGCGACGCGCGCGCAGTCGCTGACGTCCTCCGCCTACGCTGTTTCTGGCAGCGCGAGCGGCGCAAACGGCTGGGCACTGTGCTTCCCCGGGGATGACGACTCCTACGCATACGCCGAGAAGGCCGAACCAGGGCGTTTCCGCGCGATCATTCCCGATTCGCTGCGCCTGCGGAACCGCGCGATCACCGACGAGGGCAACGCCGCCCTCGCGATCAACGCGATCGGGCGCACCTCCAAGGTCGCCTGGTATTCGCCACAGGCGACAGATACCCTCGGCCACGGGAAAGACGTCAGTTCCGAGGCCCCCTACCTCGCACCCGCGTTCCTCCTCACGATCGGGGCGTGCCTGATTGCCGCGTTCGCCCGAGGCAGACGCCTGGGTCCCCTGACGCCGGAGAAACTCCCCATTGAGGTTCCCGCCTCTGAAACCATCATCGGTAAGGCACGTCTCATGCGCTCTCAGCGGGCGTACGAGCACGCCGCCACGGCGCTGCGTAGCGCCAGCGCCACACGCATCGCGACCGCACTGGGCATCGCCCACACCGGCGACCGCGAGGCTCTCACCCGCGCGATTGAGCAACGAGGCCTGCTCACATCGCGCTCGACCGCCCTCTTGTGGGGTCCTGCCCCCACGTCGGAGAAGGAACTGATCCACCTCGCCCACGACCTCGACGCTCTCGAAAAGGAGATCCGCCATGACTAGCCCGATTCCCGGCCCCTCGTCCAACGGCGTGCCCCAGCCCGGCCCCGCTCCCGAGGGCGCGCCCCGCCAGGTTTCGGCGCCCTCGGCGGCTTCGGACTTCTACGCGCCCCAGGGTGAGGTGCCTGCGCAGGGCGCCCCGGCCTCGTACGTGCCGAATGCTCCCACTCCTCAGGGCACTCCTCAGGGCGCTCCGCAGCAGGCCACCTCCTACTCCGCGCCCACCGGCGAAGGGTGGTCGGGGCGTTCGCTGAGTGAGGCCGAGCGGCGCACGCAGGAATCCCTCCTGGCTCTCAAGGCCGAGATCGGCAAAGCCGTCGTCGGCCAGGATGGCGCCATCACCGGCCTGATCGTTGCCCTTGTCGCCGGCGGTCACGCGCTGCTGGAGGGCGTTCCCGGCGTTGCGAAGACGCTGCTCGTACGTACCCTCGCCCGAGCCCTCGACGTCGACATGGCACGCATCCAGTTCACCCCCGACCTCATGCCCGCGGACATCACGGGCTCTATGGTGTGGGATGCGGGCCACTGCGAGTTCGTGTTCCGCGAGGGGCCAGTTTTCACGAATCTGCTGCTCGCCGACGAAATCAACCGCACTCCCCCCAAGACCCAGTCCGCGTTGCTGGAATCGATGGAGGAACACACGGTGTCGATCGACGGCGCCACGCGAACACTTCCGGATCCTTTCATGGTCATCGCCACCCAGAACCCGGTCGAGTACGAAGGCACCTACCCGCTGCCGGAAGCCCAGCTGGACCGTTTCCTCCTCAAGCTTGAGCTCCCACTGCCCTCGCGCGAGGCCGAGATCGACATCATCGCCCGCCACCAGGCCGGCTTCAACCCGATGTCTCTGGCCGAGGCCGGCATCCGGCCCGTGGCGGGTGCCGCCGACATTCATGCGGCACACGAGGCTGCCTCACGCATCGAGGTCGCCCCCGCAGTCATGGCCTACCTGGTGGACCTGTGCCGCGCGACGCGCACGTCCGCCGCCGTGCGTGTGGGTGTATCTCCGCGTGGCGCGACCGCGCTGCTGCGCACCTCTCGCGTGTGGGCGTTCCTCCAGGGACGAGGCTTCGTCACCCCCGACGACGTCAAGACGATGGCCCCCGTGACCCTCGCTCACCGACTGGGTCTGCGCGCCGAGGCCAATCTGGAAGGCGTGGACGCCACCGACGTCATCACCGGCGTCCTCGCGGCCACCCCCGTTCCTCGCTGAGGCTCCCCGTGGCGATTTCGGCGCGCAGCGCGCTCCTCGTTCTGGTGGGCCTGATCCCGCTCGCCTTCGCCCCTTCTCGCGGCTTCGCGTGGATGTGGTGCGGCATTGTCGTGCTCGTCTGTTTGTTGGATGCCCTCGCCGCCCCCTCGCCTCGGACCCTGCGTATGAGCCGCGAGGTCACCGGCCCGATCCGCGCCGACCAGAGCACCGAGGCCTCGCTGCGCCTGACGAACACGACCAAGCGCCAGATGGTCCTGGACGTGCGCGACGCCTGGCCTCCCTCCCTGCGTCAGTCGCCGTCTTTCCGGCGCGTGCGCGTGCTCCCGAAGTCCGCCGAGAAGGTCACGACGCTCCTGTCCCCCACGAGGCGAGGAACGCGCCACGCCGACGTCGTCACGATTCGTTCCTGGGGTCCCCTGCACCTGGGCGCTCGCCAGGTGTCGATCAGCGCACCCCTGACCCTGTCCGTGCTGCCGGAGTTTAAGGCGCGAGTGCTCCTGCCGTCGCGATTGGCCCGCCTCCACGAACTCGAAGGCACAACGCCGACGACACTGCGCGGCGCAGGGACCGAGTTCGACTCGCTGCGCGCGTACGTCGTGGGAGATGACCCCCGCGACATCGACTGGCGCGCGTCCGCCCGCTCCACCGAGCTCATGGTGCGCCAGTGGCGTCCCGAACGCGACCGCCACGTCGTCATCGTCGTGGACTGCGGTCGTGCATCCTCGGCGCTGCTCGGCGCCCCCGAGAACGAGGAAGTTGACTCGATCGCGCTGGGCCGCGCGCCACGCCTGGATTCCTCGATCGAAACCGCCCTGCTCCTGGCAGCACTGGCCGATCGTGCGGGCGACAAGGTCCACGTCATCGCCGTCGATTCACGCGTGCGCGCCCGCGTCTCCGGCGTGCGCGGCGCCAAGATCATCGAGACGCTCGCGCACGTATTCACGGACTTGAACCCGCGCCTGGATGTCACCGACTGGTCGAGGGCAGCTGACGCCGTCGAAGAGACGGTGCGCCACTCGGCATTCGTTGTCATCGCCACGAAGATCCCGCCCGCCGGACTGGAAACCGAGTTCACCGACGCGCTGGCACGCCTGACGAAGCGCCATACGGTGCTCGTCGCATCGGCGACTGACCCCGACGAGATTCGTGCCCGCAATGGGCGAGAGGACGCTGACGCGGTATTCCTGGCGGCCTCGGCCGCGCTCGCCGAGCGTTCCGACGCTGCAGGCGCCGCGGACGTGCGCCTCGCGGGTGCCCTCACGCTGCAGGCCTCGGCGGGTCTGCTGCCCGCCCGCACGGCCGACCGCTACATCGAGTTGAAGAAGAGCGGACGCCTGTAAGTCCGCGAGGGCGGTGTCAGCCCGCGACCGGCTGGTAGTAGCCGGCGTCGATGCCGACGTCGGCGTCCTGGCCCGCCTGGTGCGCCCTGCGCCCGAGGATCAGCGTGTACGCCCACACGGCTGCGGTCATCACGACCCCGAGGGCAATCTTGACGGCGTCGGGCAGCTGCGAGGGCGTGACGAAGCCTTCGAGGACACCCGAGCCCGCGAGGAGGATGGCGCAGCCCGCTGCCACCGTCATGGAGCTACGCGCGGCCACACCCACCGCCTGGTAGCGCGTTGCCGCTCCGGGGACGAGGAGTGCCCAGAAGACCCTCAGGCCCGCTGCGATCGAGATGAAGACGGCGGTCAGTTCGGGCAGGCCGTGCGGCAGGATGAAACGGAAGAAGTGCCAGGGCCCCGCGTAGACGGTCACAACGGCTCCGGCCACCCCAACGTTCGTCGCGTTGGTCCACAGGATCTTCAGCGGGTACACGCCGGTCACGCCCGTCACCACGCTCTGCAGGGCGATCCACGCGTTGTTCACCCACACGGACAGTCCGAACTCCGCATTCGTGTCCTGGTGGTAGTACTCAACGAAGTCACTGTTCGCGTATTGGCGCAGCTGCTCGGGCGTGCCCAGCTGGTTCATCGCGTCCGGGTGCGTGACCAGGTAGTGGCCCTCAATGAGAGCAAGCACGATGGACACGAGCATGACACCCACCGTCACCCATCGAATCTGATAGAGGGCGTAGGGCAACGACACCTTGAAAAAGCGTGCAATCACGGTTCCGCTGATGCCCGCCGTTCCCGCTAAGCGCCCACGAGCTGCCGACAGGACGCGTGAGAGTTCCGCGATGACGTGGGGATCGGGACTGGTCGTGCGCACGCGTGCCAGGTCGGTGGTGGCGGATCGGTAGAGCCGGTCGAGCTCGTCGATCTGCCCACCCGTCAGAAAGCGGGTACGCGTCAGTTCCTCGAGGCGTTTCCACTCCGTTTTTCCGCTCACCCGCAGCACATCAATGTCCATTGGACTAGCGTGTCATACATGAGTGCGCAACGCAGTCAATCACGCGTCATTCAAGACGACTATGTCCGCACGGGCGAGGCCGTCTCCCTCGACGTCACCCCTGCCTCGCCCCCCGAACGCTTCGCCGCCGCAGTCATCGACGGCACCACGTATCTGGGGGTGGCGCTCCTCGTTTTCATCAGCGCCGCGCGTACCTGGTCGAACGACTCTTACTCTCTCGTGCGCGTGTTCCTGATCGGCTTGACCGCCTCGGTCATGTTTTTCATCCCATTCGTGGTCGAAGTGACCACGAAAGGCCGTTCGCTCGGCAAATGGGCCCTCAACCTGCGGGTCGTACGCGATGACGGCGGCGCGATCACCGCTCGCCACAGCGCGGTACGCGTCGGCGTGGGAATCGTGGAAAACTGGCTGACGTCGGGCGGCCTCGCGTTCCTCACCGAACTCGTCAACAAGAAGGGTAAGCGTCTGGGGGATATCGCCGCGGGGACGATGGTGTGCTCCCAGGGAGACTCGGTCTTCTACCCTCCCCTGGTGATGCCTCCCGGGCTCGAGGAGTGGGCGGCCTCGGCGACGATCCTGCCCCTCGACGATGCCCTCGCTGCCGAGGCTCGCGCGTTCCTGGGAGCGAACCGCTCCATCGACACGAAGCTGCGCGGGCAGGTCGCGACTTCCCTCGCTGAGCGTCTCGTGAAGCGTGTCCAGACGCCCCTGCCGGCTGGACTGCACCCGGAGATCGTAATTGCGGCCATTCTCGTGGCCCGCCGTGATCGCGAGTGGGAGCGCGAGTGTGAGCGTCGCGCGCGCGGCAAGGCCCGATTCCACGAGGCAACGCAGCCTCGCTTCGGCTTGTAGGGGTTAGTCCTCGGAGTCCTTCTCGGAGCCGTCAACCACCGTGAACTGCGCGCGCCTGCGTGCGTACGGGCTCGAGGGGTCGAGCGGGCTCGACGTGTCGGGGCTGCCCACGGAGCGTGCGGGGCCGAACGGACCGGTCTGAGGCCTGCGCGTGGCAGGAGCAGGAGTCGGCTCGGCCTGCGCCTCCTGAGCGACGCGACGCACGGCGTCAACGAGCGCAGCGAGGTCATCTCCGGAGGGTGGTGCCGGTTCAAAGTTGGTCGCCAGGCGCACAACCTGCCAGCCCAGCGGCGCGGTGAGATTCTGCGCGTGTTCCTCGCACAGGTCGTACGAGTTGGGATCCGCGACGGTCGCAAGGGGGCCGACGACCACGGTTGAATCGCGGTAATCGTAGGTGAGGGTGGCGACGGCGGCGGTCGAACAGCCGGGTTTCGAGCAGTGGCGTTGGGCAATCACGTCCCTAAGAGTACGACACTCTGTGCGCCGATGGCCCACTCCCGCGCGCCGTGCGCCTACCCTGAGGGGGTGTTTTCCACGCGCCGCCACATCTCGAGCCGCAACCGCCACGGTCGCGGTCCTCGCGGTCCCCTCTTTTTCCCGGGAACACCGGCGTGGAGGACGCGGCGCGAGGACTTCGATCTGATGGTCAGCGAACTCGTCACTGAGCTCATTCGTCGCTGGCCTCAGGTGTCCACGATCGAATTCGCCGTGGAGGATGTTCCGCCGTCAGATCCGGCCCCCTGGGAGTCTCACAGCGTCGTTGTCGCACGCATTTTCCCAGCCGATCGTCGTCGCGGTCTGCGCGACCGGATCGTGGTCTACCGCCTGCCGATCACGCTGCGCTGCCCGCCCGAGGAGGTTGCCGTCATGACGCGCAGGGTCCTCGTCGAGAGGATCAGTCACATTCTGGCGCTGCCGCCGGACGAGATCGACGACGCGATGCGCTGATTAGTTGGCGGTGCGGATGGCGCCGGTGACAGCGCTAATGCCCTCCGTGCCCACGTTCCACGTGGTGCTCATGCGCCCCACTGCGGTGTCGGCGGTGATGACCAGGGCTGCCTGGATCGGGGTATCCGCGCTGATGGTGCTCGCGCTGTCCGGAAGACTGACGAGGGTGGGGACTCCCGGAGCGACGTAGATCGTTCGGTTTCCCACGCGCACCGGGACAGCTCCCGGGGTCGAGGCGGAGGTACCGCTCGACTGTGCATCTCGTGATTCACCCGATTGGGAGGCTCCGGACTGCGAGGTGACGGGAGAGGGCGAAGCCCAGATGTCAGGGGTGGCACTCGGACCGGGCTGAGCAGACTGCGCGGTATCCCCTTGGCTCGCGGTTGCGGCGCCAGCAGCATCGGCGGGCGCGTACAGGAGGAGGCTCGCGGACGAAGCGTTCACGCCGGAGTCGGTGGCAATCGATGTGGCGCGAAGGGGGGTCGACGAGAGCACGGAGGTGGTCATCGTCGCCAGCTGGCTGGCACCGGGGACCGAGGCCTCGGTGAACGTCGTCGCGGGGCTCGCGTTGGAACGCATGATCCAGGCGCTGAGACGCTCGGCCCAGGGGGCGCCGACGGTGATCGTCGTCGTCTGTGCCACGACCTCGCGATCCGAGGTGACGACGAGCGCGATCGGAGTAGCATCGCTGGACGCACCATCGAGAGGCATCTCAAGGCTGGTTCCCTCGGCGACGGTCGCTTGACCGCCGGAGAGGGGGTGTACGCCCGTCGAATCGGCGACGGAGACGCTCACGTGGGCATCACCCGAGGGCGACACGAGGCGCAGCAGCGACGTGCCCTTGGGATCCACTCCCAGGATCGTCTGCGAGGTCGCGGGCACGACTGCGGAGGCGAGCGTGGTCCCCTGGGGAATCTCCCCGTTCATCAGGGAGGCCTGCACCCAAGCGGCGACGCCGCCCCCGTCTGCGCGGACGTGGAGGGCGAGGGAGTTCTCGTCCGGGAACCATCCCGCGAGGAGCACCGACACCGAGGAGGACGCGGGAACGGTGACCTGGCGCGGCGCGGCGTTGAGGGGCCCGGAGGCTCCGTATCCGTCAATGCTGACGACCGAGGCCGTGGGACCGGGGTTGGAGAGGATGAGAACCATGTCGGCGCCAGACGTGGTAGCACCCGTCGCGATCCACTGCGAGGTGCGTGGTGCCGCGCATCCGACGGCGCTCAGACCCTCGAGTTCGCCTCCCCCCTGGCCGGCAAGAGTGAGGGCCGTGGGGATGACTCCCCCGTTGCCCGTGATGGACGCGGGTGCCGGGCTCGTGGGGGCGGATGCGAGCGAGGACCAGGTGGAGCCGGCCGCAACGCTGGTCGTTTCGAAAGGATCGACGATGCCTGAGGGGCACGCGAGGCGCACCTGTGACGGGTGGGCGCTCTGCGCCGTCCCGTTGACTCTGCTCGGGGAGGCACCGACCCACACGGAAGCAGAGGCCATGGCCGCCACGGCGATCCCCGCGCCCACGAGGGTCGTCAGAGAACTGATGCGGGGCTTTGTCATCTCTTCCTCCACGCGGATAGGGCGCTGGCGAGGGCAACGACCAAGCACGCGCCCGCAGCGACGCGCCACGGAATGATCCACCATGCGCTGTAGGTGAGCGTCAGGTGCCCAGCGGTGGGCATGTCGAATGCCTGCGACCATCCGTCGGAGGCAGCAACGGGGGTCAGCGCCACCCCATCGACCCACGCATGCCATCCGGAGTCGGCGCGCTCGGCCAAGACGAGGGTGCCTGCGGCGTCCACGTCGCCGTCGACACGCAGCTGCGAGGAGCCAACCGGAGTCGTCACCCCGCTGGCTGACTCGACGCGAACGCGTGCCGGTGTCAGCCCGCCTGGACGCACGCGCCAGACGGTGCCGGACGTCGTGTCGCCGACCTTCTCGAGTCCTTCGGCGCGGTCGAGGCCGGAGGTCAGGGCGGCGGAGCCGCTCGCACCGAGGGGAACGAGGATTGTGTCGATGTCGTGCGCGGCCAGCGTCTGCACGGTCGCGTCGTCCGGATAAACAACCAGGGTATAGGCGGCCTGTGCGAGTGAAGCAGTGGCCGGGTCGCTCACGCTACCGGTGGCGGCACCGGAGCGCGCCTCGGCGAGTACGAGGGCGCGAACGGCGGGGTTCGAGGCCGTCAGTGACGCTCCGTTTCCTCGCCAGAGCGTAGCGTTGACTGTGTCGTTCGTCGGGTCGCCATCGAGCACGAGGATGCGTCCGGCGCGCGGCGAACGCTGCGCCTGGGAGGCAACTGCGGAGACAATGGGCGAGGAGAGCGCCGAGACAGTGTCACGCTGGGACATCGTGAAGGTCGGAATGTCGTCAGGGTTGGATCGACCAGCGACGGCGGACACGCTCGCGGCGGACGCAGATCCGACAATCGCGACGGCAATGAGGCCGCCCAGGGCTCGCAGCGCGAAGGGCCGGGATGCGTCCCACGCGGTGCCGTCAGCGGCGGCATCGGCGAGACCGAGGCGACCCGAGCAGGACAGTACGACCAGGATCATGAAGGCGAGGGACAGGGCGGGCGAGGCCCACGCCGAGGCCACGGACGCGCCGGACATACCAACGCCGACGTGCGAGGCTCCCCACGCGAGAGAGGAGGCGATGAGAGCCCACCCGTATGCAATGCTGACAGCGCGCGAACGCGCGCGCAGGAGGGCAATTGTCCCGAAGAGCAGGACGCCGCTGCCGATGATTCCGAGCGCCACGGCCTCGACCATGCTCGACGGGGCCGCGGGCATACCGAGGGCCGCC
Source organism: uncultured Actinomyces sp. (assembly GCA_938041695.1). Taxonomy (GTDB): domain Bacteria; phylum Actinomycetota; class Actinomycetes; order Actinomycetales; family Actinomycetaceae; genus Pauljensenia. The sequence continues at coordinate 73,058 of CALISI010000030.1, read as the reverse complement.
ATCCATGAGGCCGCGCGAGTGTATGCGTGCACTCCCCCGCTCGTCGAGGCAAGGGCGGGCCAGGCCGCGGGGCGCGCGAGGATGGAGACGTAGGTGGGCACGAGAAGCGTCAGAGCGGGCAGCGCCACGAGGAGGCGGCGCCGGGACCGCCACGCGAGCGCGAGCACGCCAACAGGCAGCAGCCACGGGGCACAGCACGACAGGACAACGAGCGCAAGCGCCGCGCATCCCGCGTTCACTCCGCGGGGCTGCAGGGGTGCGGCGTCAACGCCGGATGCACCGGCCACGTAGAGAGGCCGGGGCGTCCCGAGGCAGAACGCCGCAAAGACGGGTAAGGCGATGTGGGCGAGAATGCCCGCGAGGACACCGTGGGTCGCGCTCAGGAGGAGCGCGGGGGCGAATGCCCACGCCAGCGACGCCAGGAAGCGCACGCGCAGCGACGTGGCGAGTGCGCGGCTCGGAATCCATGCGATGACGGCCGCGATCGGGCTCGACGCCACGAGCAGGAACGTCGCGAATGCCCCGGGGGTGACGCCGAGCGGCGCGACGGGGGCACTCAGGAGGGCAAGCAGAATCGTCAGGGGGTCCGCGCCACCGGCATAGCCGTCTCCACCGGGCACCCACGCGGCCCACGCGGCGTTCCACAGCTCGGTCCAGGTCGCGGGCAGCGACACCCATGCTCCTCCGACGAGACCTGCAGAGGTTCCCCACCACTGCGCGCCAGCAATCAGAGACGTCACAATCGCGAGGCCGAGGCAGGTGGAGGCAGAACGGAGTCGGTAGCGCCGCACCGAAGCGACAATGAGCGGATCAATGCGCTCGCCGTTCTCGTCCTCATCCACGCCCGCCGGTTCCTTGCGCAGCGAGGCGGGTGCCGTCTCGAGGCCACGCAGGGAAGAACGGGGGACGGAACGCGACTGAGCGGCGCGGGCACGCCCGGCGAGCAGGCGCGGGGTCGCTCCAATCACGGAGAGAAGGGCACCGATTTCGGGCAGGGCCAGGGACGCGCGTCCCGTCAAGATCCGCCCCAGGGCGCGCGCCGGACTCCACACGAGGAGCCACAGAGCCAGGAAAGGCAGGATGAGGGCGGGCACGGCCTTGCACCAGTTGTACATCTGGGCGTAGCGGCGCTTGCGGAAGGATCCATCGGTCGCGGCGTTCCCGTCGACAATCGCGTCGGACACATCGCCCGTCGGCTCGCTGCGATCCGACTCTGGCCCAGAGTCGAGGCCCGAGTACAGGGAGACGCGGGCGTGGCGCACGCGCGCCTTGGGTGCGACGATGACGCGGTATCCCGCGAGGTGGAGCCTGCGCCCCAGGTCCAGCCCATCGCCGAAGGGGCCGAGCGCGGTGTCGAACCCGCCGACGGCCTCGTAGGCCTCGGCGCTGATGAAGAGCCCGGCGGTGCCGACGCCGAGGACATCGCTCGTTCCGTCGTACTGGCCCTGGTCGATGTCGTCGTCGCCGACGCGTTCGAGCCGTCGGGCGCTCGCCGTGGCGAAAATACCCAGTTCGAGGAGTCGGCTCCCGTCCCAGCTCATCTGCTTGACACCGACGGCGCCAACGGTCTTGCCGACGGTGGCCGCCTGAATGAGTTCATTGAGACACTCGGGTTCGGGGGCCGAGTCCTCATGCAGGATCCACCACCAGTGTTCCGAGGTGAAAGCGGCTCCCTGTGCGCGTGCACGCTTGATTGCATCGCCCAGGTTGCGGGCACGACCGACGCGAACGAGCTGCGCTCCCTCGGGAACGCGTTCGGACGGGAAGGGGGTGACGTGGCGACCTGCGACGTCAATGATGGTCAACGAGTGCGGGGCCATCGATTGATTCTCGATGGCCCGCAGGACGGACTGAGTGAGCGGTGCCTCTCCCCTCGTGACGAGGATCGCACCGACGGAGCGCTGTGTCGGGCTCAACCGGCCATACGGCGCAGGCGCCGCCTCTCGCGCTCGGACATGCCACCCCAGATGCCAAAGCGCTCATCGTTTGCCAGCGCGTACTCCAGGCAGTCCTCACGCACCTGGCAGGCTTGACAAACGGCCTTGGCCTCGCGGGTAGAGCCACCCTTCTCAGGGAAGAAAGCTTCCGGATCCGTCTGTGCACACAGCGCGTGCTGCTGCCACGCAAGGGGACCGTCAATGCGGGCGTACAGCGCCGCGTCGGCGTCCTCGGACCACTCCAGGGGTCCGTCACCGAAGATGTTCCACATTGCGGGAGCTCCTTATAACGAATCTATCAATACGAGAATTACACGCGTGTCATTGCAGGAAGTCAAGCGGTTTCGCGATATTGAGACCTTTTCCGTAGCGCTTGACCCAACGGTAAAACAGTGCCCGTTTTCAAGGACTTCACAGTTACTAAGTACTTGGAGCACATAGGACCTTCGATATACTCGAAACCATGAACAATACATCCTCAGAAACTGTGAGCAGGCTCACCCACTGTATCACAGCGATTAACGAATGGTCAGGGCCAGCGCTCACCCAATACGGCCAGGAGCGGGTTGAACTGGGAGGACCCGTGGTCAGCAGGTGGCTATCGAAGATCGCGAACTACCTGACAAACGAACTCGCCGCCGATCTGTTCGGTACGGGTGAACCGACACCGACTCGCATCTACACAACCCTTCAACCTTGGCAGGACACCCTCTGGCAGATCGCCGCGCGAGCGATGGGATGGGAGCTCCTCGATACACGACGCCCACTGCCCGGCGACCTTTTCGTCACGAATATTCTCGGCTCCGAAGCCTCCGACGCAATCGACGCCGGAGCACACGTGCTCGCCCAGCCCGCACAGTACCTGTCCTTCGCGTGGGACGGCCCCTTAGGCGGGGCGCTCGACGGCCTCGCGGAGATCGCCACGCAGCCGGACGTCCTCACGGTCGACACTCCCCCGCTGCTCATGCAGGCCCGGGACGAGGCATTGGCGGGCTCTCACCCGTCAGCCCCGGTGCGCGGTCGCCGCGTCGCGCTACTGTGGGACGCCCGAACGGGCGCGGGACAGGTGCTCGATCAGTGGATGCAGGGACGGTCGGTCGTCATCATTGATCCGCGGGCGGTGTCCCCTGACAAGTTGACGCAGATCCTCGCGACGGAGGACGCGGACGGCGGGCTCGTCACCTACCAGAGGTAGTCATCACCACACGCCCAGAACGCGGGCAGCGGCGAGCTTGAGACCCTCCACGGGGTCGCGGCGGATCTGCCGCCAGCGCAGGGCGAATCGCAGCCTTGACGCCGCGCCCTGCCCCTCGAGCTCACCCAGGATGGCGCGCAGCTGTCGCGCGCGGCGCTCATCGAAACTGCCTATCTTCTGGGCGGCGCGGGCCGTCAGGATGAACTGTTTGCGGTAGAAGCCATTGCGCAGCTTGGCCATGCGGGCATCGCGTGCGCCGGAACCGGAGTTCGCGCCCTGCACGTTGCCGCCGTGCTGGCGATACTCCAAGGTCGGTTCCTCGCCAATCACCCACGTCAGGCCGATCGACCGCGCGAGGGCATAGACGTACCAGTCATGCACGCCGATCTCGCTGTAGTCGAGGTCGCTCAAGACGCGCACGAGGGTCTCGTGGGCCTTCGGGCTGAAGACATAGGTCGAGCCGGGTCCCGCGGCCTCGAAGAGGAAGTCCCATCCGCGCTGGGGCTGCGATTTACGGATGAGGCGCCGCTCCCCCACCCCGCCGCCGGGCAGCGAGTGGAATGAGGTGACGTTCGAGGAGACGACATCGGCCCCGCAGGCAGCCATGAGGGCTAGCTGAGAACTCAACTTGTCCTCGTGCCACACATCGTCCTGGTCGGTGAAGGCCACGTAGGAGCCATCGGGGGTGTGCGTTGTGAAAAGATGCAGGAAATTGCCCGTCACGCCGGGAGTACCGTCACGCTGGGGCAGGACCGTGATCCGAGGGTCGGCGGCCGCACGCTCCTGAAGGTGCGCGCGTGTCCCGTCGCTCGACGCGTCGTCGGACACGACGAGGCGGACCTCCACGCCCGCCTGGGCGAGCACGGAGTCCACCTGTTCGTCGAGCCACGCCCCGCCCTCGGCCATCCCGTTGTAGGTGGCCATGAGGACGGTGACGCGGGGGCGAGGCGCGGCCTCGTCTCGGGTCACGTGAGCCAAGGATTCAGTGTCCTTCGGCGGCGTACTTCGCCTCGACGGCTTCCTTCAGCGGGGCCCACCATGCCTCGTTCTCGGTGTACCAGGCAATGGTGTCAGCCAGGCCGTCGCGGAAGTTCGTGAACTGGGGCTCCCAGCCGAGCTCGGTGACCAGCTTGGAGTTGTCGATCGCGTAGCGCAGGTCGTGACCCGGACGGTCGGTCACGTGATCGAAGTCGTCGGGAGCGTAACCCATCAGCTCGTTGAGGATGGCGACGACGTCGCGGTTGTTCGTCTCGCCGTTCGCGCCGATCAGGTAGGTCTCACCGATGCGGCCCTTCGTGAGAATATCCCACACGGCCGTGTTGTGGTCGCGCACGTGAATCCAGTCGCGCACGTTCAGGCCATCGCCGTACAGGCGGGGGCGTACGCCGCGCAGGCGGTTGGTGATCATACGCGGGATGAACTTCTCGATGTGCTGGTAGGGGCCGTAGTTGTTCGAGCAGTTCGAGATCGTGGCCTCGACGCCGAAGGAACGCACCCACGCGCGCACCAGCAGGTCCGAGCCCGCCTTGGACGAGGAGTAGGGCGAGGAAGGGTTGTAGGGCGTGGTGGGCGTGAACTTCGCGGGATCGTCCAGCTCAAGGTCGCCGTAGACCTCGTCCGTAGAGATGTGGTGGAAGCGGACCTTGTGGCGGCGCACAGCCTCCAGCAGGGTGAAGGTGCCCACCAGGTTGGTCTGGATGAAGGGCGAGGGATCGAGGAGGGAGTTGTCGTTGTGCGACTCGGCGGCAAAGTGCACGACCGCGTCTGCGCCGGCGACGACACCATCAACAAGGTCCGCATCAGCGATGTCACCCTCAACGACGCTCAGGCGGGCGGCGAGCTCGGCGGGCACATCGGTCAGGGATGCGCGGTTGCCCGCGTAGGTGAACTTGTCCAGGACGACGACGTCGACGTCCGGATGATCCTCCAGCAGCGTGTGAACGAAATTCGCTCCGATGAAGCCAGCACCGCCGGTCACAACGATCTTCATAAGGTCTTCTCCTTTGCGCGCCCGTGGGCGTCCGAGGGTGTTACTCACCCAATTCTTGCCCCTATTATGCCGTAGTTCTCGCGCTTTCCCTGACACTGGCCTCCACTACCCCGTCGGATACGTCACTATTCGCCACGGCGGAGGTCCCCTGACCAGCCGCTCCACACTGATAAATTGGACGCATCCCCAACAGAAACGGATCCCTCGTGACTCGCCTCGTCCCCTCCCTTGCGCTGCTTGCGCTCTGCGCGCTCGCCACGGCCTCGTGCTCCCCGTCGGAGGATGCCCAGAGCGCGCAGTCGACGCCCGCTGTCTCCGTTTCACCCGGAGATCCCGGTCAGCCCTCAAGCTCGGCCAGCCCGACTCTGCGCGCCGCGTCGCCCGGATGCGCTGCCATGGACGCGATCTTCACCGAAGCCCTGAACGGCTCCGAGACCGGCCAGGCCTACCGGGCGCTGGCAGCCAAGCGCTCGGGGGAAACCAACGCGGACGAGCGCCACCGCGCGTGGGAAGCCTTCGCAGCCGCATTCAAGAACGACTATTCCGACCGTCTCGCCCAGGCAGCCTCGGACGAAACCTCCAAGCAGGCCCTTGATGCCCTCTCGGTGTATGTCGCGCGCAACGCAGCCCTCGACTCCGGCGCCATCCCCGAGTTCGCCGATCAGCAGGCCGCCGAGGAAGCGCTTAAGCGCGGCGAACAGCCCGAGACGAACCCCGCCTACACCCAGGCCCTCGCCGAGGCCACGGACGCCCATGCCACGCTCACGACCTGTATGCCGCACTGGCCCGTCGTCTTCTAGCTTCTCTTTCCCCTCGCACCTGCCGGGCAGGGCCCGGACTCGTGTACATTAGACGTACCTATTCCGGACAGATTGGCTCGATTCATGGCACGTGCGTTCGCCGACCACCTTGCCTCCGCGCGAGAGCGTTTCATCTCCACTGCGGCACGCCCCCTCGCCTTTGTCCTCCTGGTCCTCGGCGTCCTCGCCGTCGCCACCGGCTGGATCTTCGCGTCCCCTCCGGGGTCCGCACCCGACGATGACTACCATCTCGTGTCCACGTGGTGCCCGCGGCCAGTCGACTCCTCCTGCGAAACAACCATGATCGACGGGAATAAGTACGTCATGGCGCCCATGACCACAGCACGGTCATCCTGTGAGGCCTTCCACCCCGAACGCTCGCACGCGTGCATCAAAGAGTATTCAGACGACACAAACTACCCGTCCTATCGCTACGACGACGGACTGTATCCTCTCGGCTTCTACCACTTCCATCACTTGTTCGCTGGGCACAACGTGGAGAGATCCGCGTGGCACATGCGCGTCGCTAACGTCGCTATCCTCCTCATTCTTATCGGAGCAATCACCGTTTTATCGCAGCGCGACATCAGAGGGAATATCGCGTTAGCAGCACTGGTCGCATGGACTCCGATGGGCATGTATTTCATTGCTTCTAACAACCCCTCATCATGGGCAATTACCGGCGTCTTCTGCTACGGCGCAGCCCTCTATGCCGGACTCAACGCGCGTGGATGGCGACACTGGGTTTTGCTCGGCGTGGCATGCCTGTGCGCACTCCTGTGCTACGAAAGCCGTGGCGATGCCTCCTTCTATGTGTTCGTTGTATCTCTGGGCATCCTCATTCTCGAGGCCCACAGGCGGCATCTCCCCGAGATCGGGGTCGCCACCGTTCTCAGTGCGATTGGCGTGTGGCTCATGCTCGGCAGTGGGCAGGCCTCCAGTGCCTCGCAATCGAGCGACGTGGCGATCACTGTGCATGACCGCATCGACGTCGCATTCGCGAACATCCGCTACCTGCCCGATTACTTCGCGGGCTTCCTCGGACTGTACTCCGGGCCGGGCTGGCGCGACACTCCCCTGCCGGGCTACACGACGATCCTCGGGCTCCTCGTCCTGGGTGCGGTGCTCTTCTACGGTGCGCGCACCGTGAGCCTGCGCAAGGCCCTGGCTGCTTTCATGGTGTTTGGGGCGATGGCGGGAATCCCGCTCTTGATCGCGACACCCACGGCCTTCCCCAACCTCGGCGGGTATCACGCGCGCTACGCGTTGCCTCTGCTGGGCACGTGGCTGATGATCTGGGTGACGTCAGCAGTGAAGAAGCCGTCCCCGACCAAGGGGCAGCTCACCTTCTTCGTCGTCTTCCTCAGCGTCGCGCAAGCGGTCGCGATGCACACGACGATCGCCCGCTATGTCCGTGGGCTCGTGTGGATTTCCCACATCGGATGGATCGCACCGGGTAATCTGAATGGCGACATCCAGTGGTGGTGGGCCGACATGCCGCTGAGCCCGATGGTCCTGTGGGGCCTCGCCTCGCTGGGGTACACGCTTGCCCTGGTGAGCGCCATCTACCTGTTGCGTCACCGCCAGGTGGAGGCGCCCGCCTCGTCCACTCCAAATGAAGAGGAAGAAACCGCATGAGTGCAACAGTCACCGTCGTCGTGCGCACGCGCAATCGCCCGGCGATGCTCACCCGTGCCCTCGCGTCGATCGCTTCGCAGAGCTTCGACGACTACGAGGTGGTCATCGTCAACGACGCCGGCGACGAGGCCGAGGTGCGCTCGATCGTCAAGAAACAGAAGAGCGCCGTGCGGTCGAAGATCACGATCGTCACGAACGAGGTGTCGAATGGTCGCGAGGCGGCGCTCGAGTCTGGCCTGGCAGCCTCGCACTGCACCTACTATGCGGTCCACGACGATGACGATTCCTGGCACCCGCACTTCCTGAAGAAGACGGTCGCCTACCTGGATGAGCATCCGGAGGCGGGCGGTGTTGCGACCCGCTGCGAGATCATCCGCGAGCGCGTGCGCGCTGACGGTACTTGTATCGAGATCGAGCGCGAGGTCCTGTCGACGGACAACTACGGCCTGTCCCTCGTGGACATGATGGTGGAGAACTACACGCCTCCGATCTCGCAGCTGATTCGCCGTGAGGTCGCGGACCGCGTGGGTCACTGGGATGGGTCGCTGCAGACGCAGGCGGACTGGGATTTCAACCTGCGACTGCTGGCGGATTCCCCGGTCGGTTTCGTCGACGGCGAGCCGCTGGCCTATTGGCACCACCGCGACACGATGGATGCCTCGCTGGGCAACTCGGTCGTCACGGACGCGTACCTGCACAAGTGGGATAACCTGCATATCCGCGACCGCTACCTGCGCGCGATGCTGGCGACGGACGATCCCTCGTCCCCGCACCTGGGCCAGGCGCTCCTGTCGGCGGAGTACTACCGCCGTATGCGCCAGGAGCTGGGGCGCGTGGATTCGGGTTTCCATTCCTCGTTGAATCTCGTGCACGTCAATATGCTCAACACGATGACGGCCCTGCACGAGCAGGTGCACGAGCTGCGCGGCGAGGTGAGCGCCCTGCGTGCGCAGCTCGAGGCGGGTTCGGCCCTGCAGCGGTCGCTGCGTCGGACGGTCTCCCTGCCCAAGCGCATCGTGCACCGCCTGCTGGGGCGCTGAGCAGCACCACTGACCGAGGCGGGCCGACCGGGGAAGAGACCACGGTCGGCCCGCCTCGTCGTTTGTCTTACGGCAACGGCCGCACGACGTCTGCGGTCATGCGATCCCACCCGTATCCGGCGGTGATGTGCTGCATGCGGGCGGGGCGCCCCATCCAGTCGGTATGAACGATCAAGTCGTCTCCGAGGTAGATGGCAACGTGCGTGACGGTCCCGCTCGTCGTGTAGAAGATGAGGTCTCCGCGCTGGCGCTGGGCGAGTGGCACGTGTTGGAAGTGCGGGTATGCGTAGAGCTCCTGCGATGTGCGATACGACGGCCATGCGTGCTTGATGACGTTGATGGGCTGGGGGTCCAGGCCGGCGGCGTAGAGGGACTGGAGGACCAGGCCGGAGCAGTCGAATCCCTGGTCGTAGGGGCCGGCCCCTCCCCACGTGTAGGACGATCCCGTCTGGTTCCACGCGTAGCCGATCATCGCCTCAACGCGCTCGTTGCGCGTGGCGGTCAGGGGCAGGGGCGTGGCCTGGTATTGGTCGACGGTCCACGGGTAACCGGTGTCCATGGCGTCCCAGGTGGCTTTGTCGACGACGCCGGTGACGGGCAGGCCCGCGCGCTGTTGGAAGTTTTTCACGGCGGCGACGAAGGGTGCGTCGACGGAGGCGAGCTTGTTGGAATGCCACAGGCCGAGTCGGACCTGGGCGATGCGCACCTTGGTGCCGTTCATTCCCCATGTGAGCGTATTGGTCGCGTCCCCGAGGCCCGTGATGTGGTCGGTGGGCTGCAGGTAGCCGGCCGGGGCCTCGTACCCGCGCCAGGCGCCCGAGGCGTCGAACTCGTAGCGGCGACCGTTCAGCTCCAGGGGCGCGGTGCGCATGATGCCTGTGTCGGGATCGAGGTAATACCACTCTCCCCCATCGTGCAGCCAGCCGCCCATCTGCGCGCCGCTGGACGCGAAGAAGTGCCAGCCGTCGGCGAGGCTGACCCAGCCGGTGCGCATCGCGCCCGAGGAGTCCATGTAATACCAGGTACCGTCCACTCCGGTCATGCCCGTGTGCATCACGCCACTGTTCGGGTCAAGGTAGTACCACGCGCCTCCGTCACGCAGCCAGCCGCCCATCTGCGCGCCGCTAGAGGCGAAGTAATGCCAGCCGTCGGCGAGGCTGACCCAGCCGGTGCGCATCGCGCCCGAGGAGTCCATGTAATACCAGGTACCGTCCACTCCGGTCATGCCCGTGTGCATCACGCCGCTGGTGGGGTCCAGGTAGTACCAGGAACCCCCGTCGTTCACCCAGCCGCCGAGCAGCGTGCCGGAGGAAGCCAGGAAGAACCAGTCGTCACCGTCGCGCAGCCAGCCGGTGGCCATGTAGCCGCTGGCGTTGAAGTAGTAGCGGCTGCCCCCGATTGCCACCCACTGGGAGGCGGGGTAGGTGCCATCGGCACGCCGCCACCACCAGCCTATCGAGTCGCGCACCCACGCTCCCCAACCGGTTTCGTCCGGGGCGTTCATCGTCGGCGGTTCGGTCGCGACCGACGAGGCCGGGGCACCCCGTTCCTGCTCGCTCGCACTGGGGGTGGTGGCCTCGGGCGCGCCCGTGGGCGCAAGGCTGGGCGTGGCGGACGGCGTCGTCTCGCCGGCGGACTGGGCCGCGGTGGAACTCTCTGCGGAGGATTGCGCAGCGGTCTCCTCACCGGTGTCGGCGCGGGCCTGTGCGGGCAGGGCGATGAGGGCGAGGGAGAGGGCTGCGATGAGGGCGCGCGCGGGGGCGCGGCGGGCGAGTGTGGGCGTCGGTGCCATGGCTGTACCTTGTCGCTGGAAACAGTTCTCCTATAAGTGTAGAACGATCGTCACAGCGCGCGCGGCATTTGGGCCCTCGAGGCAGGTAAAAGGCCGGGCTCAGCGGTATCACACCGCTGAGCCCGGCCTCACATCGACGTCAGTGCGTCCGTCAGTCCTCATTCTCGAGCGCGTCAGCCTGCTGGGCCTGCATGCGCGCGAGGTGCTCGTAGTCGGCGGCGCCGCGCTTGGGGACGTCGCGCATGGGGCGTGCGGGCGTCAGGCCCGTGAAGGAGGCGCCCAGGTTGACCAGTCCGCCGGACTCCATGCCGGGGCCGGGCAGCACGTCGAAGCGGCGCGCCTTCTGCAGCGCGTCGATGACGCCTGTCATGTCATGGTTCTGGATGGCCGCCGAAATCGTGTAGGCGCCCGGGTTGAAGGTCAGGCGCGGGATCTCGATGTCCAGGTGACCGGTCCCCGGTTCGATCGAGGTCGGCACGTAGCAGGCATCCATGCCGTGCAGGCCCCACACAAAGACGCCCTCGCGAGTGTCGATGGAGGCGCCGAAGACCGGGGACTCGATGCGCTCGTTCGCACGGTAGTGCAGGCGCAGGCGCACGGGATCACCCGGGTACACGAGCGACGTGGGCTCGCTGGAAGCGTTGAGCAGGTCGATGCGCTCGATCATGGCCTCGCCGCTACCAAAGCGCGTGCCGCCACCCTCGACCTCGACGGCGTGGTGAGCGACGTCGGAGTAAGTGTCGATGACCTCGGCTGCCGCGCCCACGTCGACGAGCGTGCCGTGATCCAGCCAGGCGGCCTGGTCGCAGAACGTACGCATCTGCTCGAGGCCGTGGGACACGACGACGACCGTGCGCCCCTGGTCCTTGAGCTGGGCGAACTTATCCATGCACTTGTTCTGGAATTCCATGTCGCCCACGGCCAGGACCTCGTCGACGAGGAGAATATCCGGCTCCACGTGGATGGACACGGAGAATCCCAGGCGCACGTACATGCCCGAAGAGTAGTTCTTGACGGGCTGGTCGATGAAGCGCTCGACGCCGGAGAAGTCGATGATCGCGTCCAGCTTGGAGTCGATCTCCTTCTTGCTCATGCCCAGGATCGCGCCGTTGAGGTAGATGTTCTCGCGGCCCGAGAGCTCGGGGTGGAAGCCGGAGCCGACCTCGAGCATGGCGGCCATGCGCCCCGTCGAGGAGATCGTCCCCTTATCCGGGGTGAGGATCTTCGCGATGCACTTGAGCAGCGTCGACTTGCCCGAACCGTTGTGGCCGAGCAGGCCGAAGGTCTTGCCCTGCGGGATGTCGAAGGAGACGTCGTCGAGGGCCCAGAACTCCTCGAACTGAGCGCGTGAACGTTGCAGGAACGCGCCCTTGAGGGACTGGTTGCGGTTCTTGTAGATGCGGAAGCGCTTGGAGACGCCCTCCACCGAAATCGCGTTCGTCATCAGAGTTCCTCCACGATTCGTGCCGAGAAGCGGCGGAAGATCAGCGAGCCGAGGCAGAAGATCCCGAAGGCCCAGGCGGCGCAGCCGAACCACACCTGCCAGGACGGCATCGCGAAGCCGTACAGCGTCGAGCGGTAGGCCTCGAGGAAGAGCTCGGCGGGGTTGAGACGGAAGATCGTGACGATCGGGAGGGACTCGCCGCCCCAGGTCCAGCCCTTGGCCGCCAGGTCGGTCTGGACCTTGTTGAGCATCGACAGGGAGAAGACGACGCCGGAGGCGTACATCCAGATCTGGTTGAAGATCTGCCACAGGTGCGAGATATCGCGGAAGTACACCGACGCGATCGACAGGATGAGGCCCATGCCGATGACGAAGAGCATCGCGAGCGCCGTGATCACGATGACCGCGGGGATCATGAGCAGCACGCCGGGGCCGCCGGCGATGCACATAATAATGATGATGACGGCCAGCTCGAACGCGAAGTCGTAGGCCAGGGCCAGGACCGAGGAGTAGATGAGGACCTGGCGGGGGAAGTAGACCTTCGTCAGCAGGCCCGAGTTGCCCACGAGGGAGTCCATGCCGCGCTGAATGCCGCTCGACATGAAGTTCCAGGCGATGACGCCCACGCCGATCCACAGCGCGAAGGATGACAGCCCCGAGTTCACGCCCTTGTCGGCCTCGCCGCGGAAGACGACGCCGAAGATCAGCGCGTACACGGCGATCGTGGCGACCGGGTTGATGAAGGACCAGAGGCGGCCGAGCGCGGTGCCCTTGAACTCCGAGGAGATCGAGCGCTGCGCCATGCGCATCGTCAGGTCAATGACCCGTTTCGTCTCAGACACGGCTACTCCCATCGCTTCTGTCGTGGTCAGGAAAACTATTCTACTTGCGATCAGCCGGCGTGAGCGCGAGGTAGCGCTGCGTGAACTCCACGATCACGACGCTGGGCTTGTAGGCCTCGATGAGGGAGGCGACATCCGTCGGGTTCTCCGTGTCGAGGCCGTGGCCGACCTGGATCGTGTACTCGAAGGTCGCTGCGACCTCGGGACCCAGGTTGTTGCCCTGAGAGTCGCGCACGATGAGCGCCGTGCCGCGTCCGTTCGGGTTGTAGGTGAGTGCCGGCTTGTTCTGGAAGTCGACGGGGCTGGCCAGGGACACCTCGGGCGCGGCGTTCACCTCGGCCAGGCGCGCGGCGGTGTCAGCCAGCTCATCGCGGCTCTCCAACTGCAGGAGGTGGACGCTTCCCGGATCCTGCTCGTAGGTGGGGACCGCCCACGGACCCACCTGAGCGGGGGCGCCCAGGGCCTCGTACTCGTTGGGACCATCCGCGCTCCTCACGCCCGACGGAGACAGGGACGGCAGGTCTGAGAGCTGCGGGTTAACCGCCCCCAGGCAGGACAGCGTCTGGTTCCAGGCGACGTGCGCCGCGTAGGGCGACCAGTGCGGGTTGACCGCCGAGTACAGCGGGGCCTCGCTGCCCGCGCGGGCCTCGCGCAGGCCCTCACGCACGTCCACCCACGCGTGGGTGGGCAGCGCGGAGCGCATGAGGTCCAGGGAGGTCGTTCCCGTCAGCGGGTCGGCCCACTGGGGCAGCTTGTCGGAGTAGACGTCCCACGTGGCCGGGGCGGGCACGAACAGCGCGGTCGCGCCCTGGGCGCTGGCTGCGGTCTCGATGCCGCTCATGTAGCGGTCCCACGCGCTCACCTGGTCGGCGGTGGGGCGCACGCGGCCCAGCGCCTGGGAGAAGTTCGCGTTGAAGACGTCGGAGAGGAAGAGGTAACCGTCGCGCCCCTCGACGTAGGTGGTCACGCCGGTCATGCCCTTCTCAAACGAGGCCTGGGCAGCGTCGGTCGGCAGGTATCCCGCAGTGCCCGCGACGCCGGGCGTCCACGGGCCCACGTCGGCGCGCGGGGTGGGGGCGCAGACCTCGGGCAGGGACTGGGGCGTGGTGCGCGCAAACGACGAGGCCTGGGCGACGGGCGCCGCAGCTGGCTGAGGAGCGGGGTGGGTGGCCTTGTACCACACGCCGACCGTGGTGGCCGCGCACGCTCCGGCGAGGAGAATCGCGAGGGGCACGTAGTGGAGGCGGTGCCTCCACGAGCCGGTGGGGACGCCCTCGTCGAAGGAGATGTCGCGCAAGCCCGACTCGGATTCCTTGAACTGGCCGCTCGCCTTCTTCTCGCTCACTTGGTCTCCTCCTCGGCGTGCGCGGACGCCGCTTCGGCCTCCATGACCGTCGCGATCCTGGTGGAGGACAGGGCCGGCGTCACGATGCGGCGGGCCACGGCCTCGTACGCGGGACGGAAGTGCTCGATGAGCTTGTCCATCCATCCGGGCAGGTAGTTCTTCTGGCTCATCGCGGGCTTCTCAATGAGGTGCCACGACAGGTAGGCCAGGATGTGCACGGTCACGACGACCGTCAGGTGGTAGGCGAGCCAGCCGCGATCCTGCAGGTGGAAGTAGGCGGCGAAAGCCATGATCGGCCACGCGTAAATGTAGATGCCGTAGGACAGGTCGCCGTGCTTCTCCCAGTTCTGCAGGGGCAGGCGGATCGCCAGGTACATGAGGAAGTACAGGAAACCGTACTGACCGATGGTGTTCCAGCCGCCCGACGCGTACGACAGCAGGCCGAAGATGAGGCCGCCCCACGCCAGGCGCGAGTCCATGGGGATCTTGTCACCGTAGAGCGTGAACAGCATGCCGAAGGCGAAGGGGCCCATGAACATCAGCATGTAGGGGTCGCGCAGCAGGTAGTTGACGTTGGCGACCTGGCCCGCACCCATCCACTGCAGGGCGTTGAGGGCGATGAGGACGAGGGCGAAAGCGCCGCCCACCTTACGGTTCGCGAGCGCCCCGAAAAGGCCGAGGATCGCCACCAGGATGTAGGCCTTGAACTCGTAGATGAGCGTCCAGGCCGAGCCGTTCCAGTCGCGCGCGCCGTGCAGGATGTAGTACGGCAGGTTCTCGCCCATTCCGGCGATGTTGCGCTGTCCCAGGTGCAGCCACATGTTGTTCACGAAATACGTGAGCGGGGACTCGGTGGCCGGGTGCAGGTAGCCGGAAATGTTGTGGAACGTGTGCCAGTAGGCGATCGGAGCGAGGATACCGACCGTGAACAGCAGGGCCGCCCAGAAGGCCGGGAAGATACGCAGGACGCGGCGCCACATGTAGCGCCAGATCGTGGCGCGTCCCATGCGCGAGCGCGTGATCAGGAATCCCGAGAAAAAGAAGAATCCCGCGACGGCGACGCCACCGATGGACTGTTCCTTCGAGATCTGCACGCCCAGGTCCTCGCCGCCGTAAAATCCGGCGATCGGTCCGGCGTGCGAGAAGATGACCATAAAGGCCATCAGCCAGCGCAAGAACCCGATCGAGTTGGACCTGGAGTTGAATGCCTGCGCGACGGACTGGGGCGTGTGAGGGGCCGCAGCCCGAATCGTGGAGGCCAGGCTCATCGCTCACCCTTCATGGATCGGATCTTGTGGGCGACCCCGCGGGCCGCTCGGTACGCCGGCTTGAGAGCGTTGCCCAGGCCGGGGGTCCGCACCATGATGTTGGTCTTGACGGCGCCCAGCAGGTTCGGGACCGTTCCCATGCGCGCCTTGAGGAAGGGCACCTGGTCGATCGCAAAGGCGGGCATCATCGACGAGGTCGCGGCCAGCTTGTACTCGAGGTAGCCGTAGTACACGCCCGCCCACTTCGGGGTCATGACGGGGCGGACGTAGTAGCCGCGCGACAGGACCGCGTAGGCCAGGAGGCGTTCGATGACGTGGGCCAGCGATCCGTCCTTGTAGCCGCCCTCTTCGGGGAAGTCCTCGGGGACGAGGCCGGCGCCGGTCAGCAGGGACAGGGCCTCGGGGCGCGCGATGAACATGGAGCCGTAGGGGGCCAGCGGTTGGTCGTCGTCAAAGGGGACGGTGATGCCGACCCTTTTGGCGAACTCGCGGGCGGGCTGGCGGTTCGCGAACCAGGCGTGGCCCATCGTCGGGTACCCCATGTGCGGCATGGGCGCGATGGCCATGCCCAGGCCCGGGTGGGCGGCGAAGTCAGCGAGGATGCCGGCCACGTGATCGGAGGAGGCCAGCAGGTTGTCGTAGAGGTGCTCCTTGAAGAGCTGGGCGGCGTTGTAGTCGTCCTGGACGGACTTCTTCGAGTGGATCTTCACGACGACGTCGTACTCGCCGGAGGTGAGCACGTCGCCACAGTCCACGAGGAACGCGCCGATGTCGCGACCGCGGTTGGAGGACACGACGCGCACGTCGGCGTCCACGCCTCGTTCCTGGGCGCGCGCCTCGATGAGCGCCTTGTTCTCCTCGTTCGAGGTCGTGGCCACCAGGTGGTATCCGGCGGGCAGGACGCTCAGGCGGTCGAGGATCTCGTCGGCCATGTCGGCGTAGAAGATGTGTGCGACGGCGAGGACCTTGAGGGAGGCGGCCGCGTCCAGGGTGGCCTGGTCGGCGCGCGGCGGGACGACGGTCGTCAGGCCCGCGTTCGTCACGAGGTCTCGCGGACGCGAGGTGCGCGCGAGGTTCGTGAGGATCAGGTCGGTGTCGTAGCCCGCCCGCTCGGCCAGCTCCAGCATGTCCGCGCCGATGATGGCGTGGCGGTCCAGGTAGAGCGGGTCGTGGAAGAGGTTACGGCGTTTGAGGATCGGGCAGCCGTCCGCGAGCAGCAGAGAGGCGTTATCGAAGACGGGGTTACGCGAGGGGTAGTCCTCGCGCGGGTAGGCCACGACGTGCGTGTAGCCGAGGTCCCCGAAGTACTCCGTGAAGCGCGACTCGTGCCACTGGATCGAGTCGTTGTAGGAGCGGATCGGGGGCATCTCGTCCCAGTACTTGCGGAAGTCCGGGGAGCTGAGCAGCGGGTTGCGCACGGCGATCCAGTGGGACTGGATGTGCCGGGGCATGCGGGTGGCTGCGAGGAAGGGGTGGGGGCGCACCTCGTCGTGTTCGGTGATGCCCCAGAAGTCCACCGCTCCGGCGGCCTCGACACGGTCGAAGAGGTTCTTCCACGGGTTGATGGGCGCGAAGAAGGTGTAGTTGAAGAGGATCAGCTCATCGATCTGGCCGAGGCGATCCCAGCCAAAACGGGCGATGCCGTCGCGGTATCCGCCCACGTCGAAGCCGGTGTTTTCCCGCTCGAAGACCTCGGTGGCACCCTTCAGGAGGCGCTCGCGCGCGGTGTCATCCAGAGGTGAATTGGAGACGACGAGGATCTCGTCGAGGTACTCGCGCAGCGAGGTCAGGCACTCGACGATGTAGTCGTCGACGAGGCCCTGCGGATCAAAGAACAGGAAGATACCGGCGCGCTTCACGGTCTCACTCCCCCGCAGCGTCGACGGCGGCCAGGATCTGGCGGATCTTCGTGGCGTCGCCCCACACACCGGGCGAGTCGTAGGGGCGATCCGGGAACGCCCCATACTCGAGCGTGATGTCCAGGTCGTTCTCGCGGATGTAGGCCTCGACGCGGTCGGCGAGGCTCATGGGCTCACCGCTGCAAATGTTGATGATGCCGTCGATCTCGTCCTGGGAGACGGCGGCGGCGATCTGGTAGGCCAGCTCCTGGATGGAGAGGAAGTCGTAGAGGTTCTTGCCCGTGGTGAAGGGGAAGGTCTTCTTGCCTTCCTGGGCGGCGGCGAGGAGCTTGGAGAAGATCGAGGAGCCGTGCGCGTCATCGCCGACGATGTAGTAGCCGCGCAGCCACTGCATGGTCGCACCGTGCTGGGCGGTCAGCAGCGTCGTGATCTGTCGCAGCGCGTTCTTGGAGATGCCGTACAGCGATGCGGGGTCGCACGGGGAGTTCTCGTCGATGGCGCCCTCCCAGTAGCCGACCTCGTGCATGGAGCCCATGACGGCGACGTGGGTGCAGCCGCCCTTCAGGAGGTTCTCGATGAAGTGGTAATGGGCGGGCAGGTCCTCAATGTGGGCCGGCGAGTTGTGCACGAAGCCGTCGCGCCACGCGAGGTGCAGGACCACGTCCGGGCGTCCGAGCTGGTCGTAGATATCAGCGTCTCCGCTGAAAATCTGGGTATCGATGCGGCGCGCACGCTCGTCGACACCGTCGAGGCGGAAGTCGACGACGCTGACGTCGAGGCCGCGCTCCAGCAGGGCGTGAACAATGTGGCGGCCGATGTAGCCGCCGGCTCCGGTAACGAGGACAGTCTTCACCATGTGAGTCAGTCTATCAAGGCCGTGGCGCTGCGCAGCTCCGCCCCGCGTTGTGTGCCGTGACGCACCCACCAGCCCAGGCCTCGTTCACGAGGCCGACTCCTCCCCTATCGCTGTGGATGCGCGGCGGTGCGGTGGCGCAGCGCTCGGGGCAGGGCGAGGAGCCCCTGGAGGACTCCGCGGGCGACGGGGCCACGGCCGCCCGAGCGCACGGCGCGCGCGATGGAGCGGGCGATGGCGCGCGCGACGACGCCCCAGGGGGCGTGCTGGGCGGCGACGATGATGCGATTGCGCGCGTTGACCCTCAGGAACATGGGCGAAGAGGTCCCCGAGGAGGCGGCGTGCTCGTGGTCGACGACGGCTCCGGCGACGAAGCGCACCTCATAGCCGGCCTCGCGCAGCTTGTAGGACAGGTCCGTGTCCTCGTAGTACATGAACAGGTCGGTGCGCACGCCCCCGACAGCGCGCCACGCGTCGGCGTCGATCGCGCACGCGCCGCCGCATAGGCCGAAGACTTCGGGCGCGGGCAGTGGGGAATCGGCGGGGGACAGCCAGGAGCGGTCATACCCGTTGCCCGCGGCATCGACCTCGTTGCCGGTGGAGTTGATGAGGACCTGCCCGCCGCGCTCTGTTTCGGCGACGCGCGTCCAGCGGCTGCAGTCGCGGGCGACGAGGAACTCCTCGTCGGAGGGGGCGGCGGGGCGCCACGTGCCGGTCAGGAGGATGAGCGCGGTCGTGGCACCCACGGCCTCACCCAGGGGAGCCAGGAGCGCGTCGAGGAACCCGTCTCGCACGGTCGCGTCGTTGTTGAGCAGGACGACGGAGCCCTCGCTCAGGCCGGCCGCTCCGGCCATGACGCCGGCACCGAAGCCGTCGTTCGTCCCTGCGTTCACGAGGGACACACGTGCGGGATTGGCGGCGCCGCGCAGCTCGCCCAGGCCCTCACGTAGGACGGTCAGGGAGTCGTCGTCGGATCCATTGTCGACGATGACGAGGTGATCCCCCTCCCCCATCTGCGGGGCGATCGAGTGGGCGGCGCGCAGGGTGAGCGGCGCGTTCTTCCAGTTGACGAGGATAACCCTCGCGCTGCGCGCCCTCATCGTCCACCCGCCAGGTCTGCGTAAACGGCGGCGTGCGCGGCGGCGGAGGCTTCCCACGTGTAGTCACGGGCGCGCTCGATACCGGCGGCGGCGAGGCGGTCGTGCTCGCTCCCCGAGGCCGCTTCGAGGGCCTCGGCGAGGGCCGAGGCGTCGGTGGCCGGCACGAGGATTCCCGCGTCGTCTCGCGTAATCTCCGCCATGCACGTGTCCGCGCTGGTCACGACAGGGGTGCCGTGCGCCATGGCCTCGAGGACGGGCAGGCCGAAGCCCTCCCAGATCGAAGGGAAGGTGAAGACGCGCGCACCCGCGTAGGCGCAGGCCAGGTCGGCGTCGTCGAGTCGGCCGAGGACGTGGACGCGCTCGGGAGGCAGGGGCGCGTCCGTGGGGTCGGACCCCCACCCGGCGGGTCCAACGAGGACGAGGTCGAGGTCGGTGCCCTGCAGCTTCTCGTAGGCCGCCAGCAGGGTGGGCAGGTTCTTGCGCGGCTCGCGCGTGCCGACCCAGAGGATGTAGGGGCGGGCCAGGCCGTGGCGGGCGCGGAACTCCTCGACCTGTGCCTTCGTGACGGGCGTATGACTCAGGCCGTGCGGGATGACGGTGATGCGCGAGGCGTCCAGGCCGGCCTGAACACAGTCGTCGGCGGTGGCCTGCGAGGGGACGATGATCGCGTCGGCGCGCTTCTTCGTGATCTCGAGGGCGCGGTGAAAATAGGCCGAACCGTGGGCCGTGAAGTGGTCGGGGTCGCGCAGGAAGGCGACGTCGTGGACGGTGACGGCCAGAGGAAGCGAGGTCGGCGGGATCGCCCAGGTCGTCGCGTGCACGACGTGGGCTCCCCCGCCCGATCCAACGCCGAGCATTCGGTCCACGCTGGGCATACTCAGGCGGTCCCAGGCGGCGTAGAGCGCGCGCCGAGGCAGGGAGGAGTTGAGGACGGGAATGGTCAGCCCCACCTGCTGCGGGGTTGGCTCACCCGCGCCGTGGCGCGCGGCGACACCGATAGCACGCACGCCCTGGCCTGCCAGGCGGGAGGCGACTTCGACGATGTACCGGCCGGAGCCCCCTGGCACCGGCTGCCACATTTGTTCGACGACCATTCCAACGTTGACGCTCATACGCCCAGGGTAGTTCACGGGCGCGCGGGGGCGGGAACAAAAGGATGAGTGAGCGCAAAATGGAATACGATAAAGGGACCAGTTGTTGCTCCCGACCCAATGGGGATGATCGTGGCCCACTTCGTTTCTCACTCGCAGCCGATCCGCGTCCTGCTCGACGGGACCGCGATCCCCGCAGACCTGGGCGGCGTCGGCCGCTACGTGGACGACCTGGTTCCCGAGCTGGTCGAACAGGGCGTGGACCTGACGATGGCCGTCCAGGAGCGCGACGCAGAGCACTTCGCGACCCGCCTTCCCTCGGCGCGCATCATCCCGATCTCTGCACGTTTCGAGTCGCGTCCGGCGCGCATGGCGTGGGAGCAGACGGGCCTGCCCAAGCTGATCCGCAAGGTGCGCCCCGACGTCCTGCATTCCCCCCACTACACCTGCCCGCAGTTCCCGGGCGTCCCCGTCGTCATCACGCTGCACGACGCAACCTTCTTCTCACACCCACAGGCGCACTCGCCCCTCAAGCAGCGTTTCTTCACGGCCGCAATTCGCCGCGCGATTCGCCGCGCGGACGCCCTCGTCGTTCCCTCACTGGCCACGCGCGACGAGACGATCAAGTACGCGGGCGGAGATCCCTCACAGTTCTACGTCGCCTACCACGGCGTGGATCGCTCAATCTTCCACCCGGTCTCCGACGCCGAGCGTGAGCGCGTCAAGGCCTCGCTGGGCCTGGAGGGCCGCGACTACATTGGCTTCCTGGGCACGCTGGAGCCGCGCAAGAACGTCCCGAACCTGGTGCGCGGCTGGGTCAAGGCCGTCTCCGACCGTCCGAATCCGCCCGCCCTCGTCCTGGCTGGCGGCAAGGGGTGGGACGAGGACATCGACCCGGCCCTGGCTTCGGTCCCCGAGCACTTGACGGTCCTGCGCCCCGGCTACCTGCCCCTGGAGGACCTGCCCGGTTTCCTCTCGGGCTGCGTCATCCTGGCCTACCCGTCGATCGCGGAGGGCTTCGGCCTGCCGGTCCTGGAGGCGATGAGCTGCGGCGCCGCGACGCTGACGACTCGCCTGACCTCCCTGCCCGAGGTCGGTGGCGACGCCGTCGCCTACTGCGATATCGACCCGGACTCCATCGCCTCGGCCCTCACGGAGCTGCTGGACGACCCGGCTCGCCGCGAGGCCCTGGGGGCTGCGGCGATTCCGCGCGCGGACGAGTTCACGTGGGCCCGCGCCGCTTCGGTTCACATCGAGGCTTTCCGCGCCGCCGCCCGCATCTGAGCCACACGGCCCGGAGGGCACCCACGCCTCGTCATGAGGCATCCCACACCCAAATGTTCACAAATCTAATCACGAGTGCTATGCTCGAACATGTAGCACTCAAACAACCTTGTGAACGAAAGGTGGCGGCATGCCCACGACCAACGTCGGCACGCTCAGCGAGCCCCAATTCAACATCCTGACCACACTGGCCAAGACAGATACCCCCCTCACCCAGCGGGCACTGTCGGAGGCCACCGGCATGAGCCTGGGGCGCGTCAACACTGCCACCCGCGAATGCGAGGCCGCCGGCTACATTGACGACCGTGCGATCACCAACGCCGGCCGCGAGGCACTCGAGCCCTACCGTGTGACAGGCGCCGTTATCATGGCCGCAGGCCTGTCCTCGCGCTTCGCCCCCATTAGCTACGAACGTCCCAAGGGCACGCTCAAGGTGCGCGGCGAAATCCTCGTCGAACGCCAGATCCGCCAGCTCCACGAAGCCGGCATCACGAACATCACGTTGGTCGTGGGCTACAAGAAGGAATACTTCTTCTACCTGGCCGACAAGTACGGTGTCGACATCGTCGTCAACCGCGAATACGCCACCCGCAACAACAACGGCTCCCTCTGGCTCGTCAAGGACCGCCTCGACAACACCTACGTGTGTTCCTCGGACGACTACTTCACCACGAACCCCTTCGAGCCCTACGTCTACAAGTCCTACTACTCGGCGAACTACGTCGAGGGCCCCACCGACGAGTGGTGCATCAAGACGGGTCCGGCCGACCGCATCACGGGCGCGACCGTGGGCGGCGCCGACGCGTGGGTCATGCTCGGTCACGTCTACTTCGACCGCAACTTCTCCGCGACATTCCGCGAGATCCTCGAGCGCGTCTACGACAAGCCCGAGACGGTGTCGAAGCTGTGGGAGTCCATCTACCTGGACCACATCAAGTCCTTCGACATGGTGATCCGCCGCTACCCGGACGGCATCATCCACGAGTTCGATTCCGTGGACGAGCTACGCAGCTTCGATCCCCTGTTCATGGAGAACGTGGACTCGGAGGTCTTCGACCACATCGTGGCCACCCTGGGCTGTCAGAAGTCGGACATCCGCGACTTCTACCCGCTCAAGCAGGGCATCACGAACCTGTCGTGCCACTTCACGGTGGGCGACGACGAATACGTCTACCGCCACCCCGGCATCGGCACGGAAAAGATCGTGGACCGCAGCGCGGAGTTCGCCGGCCTGCGCCTGGCCGCCGAGCTCGGCATCGACGACACCTTCCTCACGGGCGACCCCGCGGCCGGCTGGAAGATCTCGCGCTTCGTGCGCGACGTTCGCAACCTGGACGTCACCCGCCCCGAGGAGCTCAAGGCGGCCATGGAGATGGACCGCGCGCTGCACAGCTCCGGTCGCGTGCTGGACCGCTCCTTCGACTTCGTCACCGAGGGCCTGCGCTACGAGGGCCTCCTCAAGGCCTTCGGCCCGATCGACGTGCCCGGATACTTCGAACTGCGCGACAAGATCCTGCGTCTGAAGGCCTTCGCGGACACGGATGGCTTCGAGGTCGTCCCTTCGCACAACGACTTCTTCCCGCCGAACTTCCTGGTGGACAAGGACGGAAAGATCAGCCTCATCGACTGGGAGTACGCGGGCATGTCGGACATGGCCGCCGACTTCGGCACGATGACCGTGTGCACGGCTGAGATGACCCGCGAGCGCGCGGACGCCGCCCTGGAGTACTACCTGGGCCATGCCCCCTCCGAGCGCGAGGCGCGCCACTTCTTCGCCTACGAGGTGTTCGCCGGCTGGTGCTGGTACCTGTGGGCGCTGGTCAAGGAGGCTGAGGGGGACGACGTGGGCGAATGGCTCTACATCTACTACTCGCACGCGACACGCACGCTCGATTCCCTGCTCGCTTCGTATGAGGCCGCCTCGGCCTCGGGCGCACAGGCTTTCAAGGAAGGTGAACTGGCATGAAAACTCAGCACGGAGGCAAGCGCTACGGCTTCTTCTCGGGCGCTCTATGGGGCCTGGACACGGTCGTGCTGGCGATCGCGCTAGCCATGATTCCGTTTGACGGCTTCGGCCAGTCGGCGCTCGCCGGCGCGGTCCTGCACGACGTTGCGTGTGCCGTCATCCTGGTCGTGTATATGGCTCTCCGAGGCCGCCTGAAGGACACCTGGGCGGCGCTGCGCACACGCCCCGGCAAGTCGGTCATCGCGGCGGCGCTCCTGGGCGGCCCGATCGGCATGAGCGGCTACCTGATCGCGATCGACAACATCGGCCCCGGCCTCACCGCGATTATTTCGACGTTCTACCCGGCACTGGGCACCCTGCTGGCCTTTATCCTCCTGAAGGAGCGGATGGCCCCTCGCCAGATCGTGGCCCTCCTGGTCGCGCTCGGCGCGATCGTCGCGACTGGCTGGTCGGCGACCTCGGAACCGATCGGAGGGGGCAACGCCATCCTGGGTGTCGCCGGCGCGCTGGCGTGCGTGATCGGCTGGGGGTCCGAGGCCGTGATCCTCACGTGGGGTATGCGCGACGAGGCCGTGGATAACGAGGTGGCGCTCCAAATCCGCGAGACGACCTCGGCGCTGGTCTACCTCTTCGTGGTGGCCCCCATCGCGGGCGTCTTCGGCTTCACGCTGCACTCGCTGGCCCACCTGTCTGCAGGCGTGGTGGCGCTGGCGGGCCTGGCAGGAACGGCCTCGTACCTGTTCTACTACAAGGCCCTGTCGGCGATCGGCGCGTCACGAGGCATGGCCCTGAACATTTCCTACTCGGCGTGGGCAATCATCTTCGCCCTGGTACTCCAGGGAACGATTCCGACGCCCACGCAGATTATCTGCTGCGTCGTGATCCTGGTGGGCACGGTCCTGGCGGCCACCTCCAACTGGGGTGACCTGCTTCCCAAGCGCGCGGGTACCATCACCGACAACAAGGCGTGAGACAATGGCGGGTGGGCGCACGTGCGCCCACCCGCTTTCCGCATTCGGAGGACTTATGACGACGCCCCCCAGCGACCTACGCAAGGTCCATATGCTGCTGACCTACATCCTGTCAGAGTTCGACCGGGTGTGCGGCCAGATCGGCGTGGACTACGCACTGTACGGCGGTAGCGCCATCGGAGCTGTTCGCCACGGTGGTTTTATCCCGTGGGATGACGACATTGATGTCTTCATGCTCCGACCGGACTACGAGCGCTTCCTTGCAGAGGCTCCCGCACATCTGTCTGAAGGTTTCCGCATCGACAACCAGACGAGCGTTCCCCGATACCACCTTCTGTTCTCCAAGCTGGGCTTGACGGGAACGGTTTTCCGCTCGCAGGGCGAGGTGAACCCGGACTACACGCCGCCGATCTTCCTCGATATTTTCCCACTCGATACGGTGCCCGAGGATGCGAAGCGTTTCCGCTCTATGTGTCGTAAGACCTGGTTGTGGGGCCGCCTGTTGTTCCTGTCGGGCATTCCGACTCCCGGTTTGCCGGGCATGGTGGCCTGGAAACGTTCGCTCATTCATGCGGTGACACGGAGTGTCAACCTCGCACTGCGCACCGCGCAGATGTCGCCACGCGGGCTGTACGCGCGGTGGGAGAAGGCGGCGCGCAGCGCGGAAGGAGAGGCAACGGGCGTCTATGCGGATTTCACGATGCGTGACCCGTGGAACTGGATCGTGCACCGCGACGAGTTCCTCCCCACGCGCCGCGTTCCCTTTGAGGCAATTGAGGCCTCGATCCCCCATGATGTCGACGCCCTGCTCACTCGCGGTTACGGCGACTACATGCGCATCCCGGATCCCGCTGATCGTCGCACGCACCTACCGGAGACGCTAGAGTTTGGTCGTTTCGACCCCGATCAGGGCGGGGTGCCGGATCTTCTCGCTTCCCGCGATGAGGAGGATCCTCGCTCGGAACCTACAACCGGTCAGGAGCAGTGAATGCGCATCGCTTTCATCGTCAACAGCTACCCTCCGCGTTTGGGTGGTTTGGAGTCGCACATCTACCACCTGTCGGTGTCCCTGGCACAGCTGGGGCACGAGGTTTTCGTGCTGACCATCTCTGATAAACCGGGGCATCGACAGGAGGAGGGAGTCGATATTCGTACCGATCGACGTCACTTCCCGGTCGCAGACATCATCAGTTTCCCGGCCCTGGGTGCGACCCGCGCGATCGCACGCTTCCTCCGCGAGCACCGTATCGACGTCGTCAGTGTGCACACTCGATTTTTCCCGATGAGTTTCGTGGGGGTACGCGCTGCGCACCAAGCAGGCATCCCGGTCATTCACACGGAGCACGGTTCCGGTTTTGTCGCATCCTCCTCGCCGATCATCGCCCCCGCATCGCGTGCGGTCGATGTGACGATGGGCCGTTACGTGCTGCGCCATGCGGATCGCGTGCTGGGCGTGTCTGAGCAGGCCGCAGCCTTCGCATCGCGTCTCGGCGGCGTTCATGCGGACGTGTTTTATAACGCGATCACTCCCCCGCAGCCGCACGCGGAACCGATCGAGGACCGCCACCGTCACCTGGTTTTCGTGGGCCGCATGGTGCCCGGGAAGGGATGGGACACGTTCATCGAGGCCGTGGCACAGCTGCGCGCGCAGGGGCAGGAGGTGACAGGCGAGCTGTTGGGCGCAGGCGCTGATCTCGACGCCGCTCGAGAGATGATTGCCGCCAAGGGACTCGATGGCACTGTTTCTGCACCCGGTCGTGTGAGCGCAGACGAGGTCCGTGCCCGCCTGGCGGGAGCAACCCTCGTGAATCCAACGGTCCTGTCGGAGGGGTTCCAGACGACCCTGCTGGAGGCGCTGGCCGAACGAGGGCGCGTCATCACGTTCACAGTGCCCGGCGCGCAGGTCCTCGCAGACCAGGGGAACCCCGTGGTCATCACCGCCGAACGCACACTCGAGTCGCTTGTCTCAACCCTGCGTGACTTCTTGAACAACCCGCCCGCCCTGGGGGATCCCAGCCTCATCGACGCGTGGACGTGGCCGGTACGAGCCCGCGAGTACGCGAGCATCGCCGAGTCACTACTGGATGGCCGCGCACCACACTCCCCCGCTCATCTCTGACGTCCACCCCTGTTTCCCGAGGAGCAGTCATGCCATTTATTAGCGTCATCATCCCCGTCTACAACGCGCAGGAGTTCCTGCCGGGCGCCCTGGAGTCCATCGAGGCGCAGGATTTTGCGGACTGGGAAGTGATTCTCGTCGACGACGGTTCAACGGACGGCTCACCCGCCCTGTGCGATTCCTACGCGCAGCGCGACCCCCGTTTCCGTGTCATCCATCAGGAGAACGCAGGAACGAGCGCAGCACGCAACACAGCCCTGAAGGCTGCGCAAGGCGAGTACATCACGTTCATGGACAACGACGACTGGTGGCGCATCCCCGAAGCACTCACGCTCGTTCATGAGGCCCTCACAAGGCGCCCCGTCGACCTGCTGTGGCACATGAGTGCGCGCGCCAACCCGGAGGGCACCGAGATTACGGAGGCCGAACCCACATCGATCGCCTCAACGATTGATTCGCTGAGCACGGACGAGGCAATCCGAACCATCATCGACAACGAGCTGACGACGAGCGCCGTGTGGACGAAGGTGATCCGCCGCGACTTCTTGACCACGCACGGCATCGTATTCCCGTCGGGCATGCGCAACGAAGACACGGACGTGAGCGCTCAAATTATCGCGCACATCGATTCCGTGGCCTGGCTCGACCAGCGTTTCTACGTGTACAGAATGGGTCACCCCTACGCTCAGACGTCACATTCGCTGGCCATCTCGACTGTCGACGACCTAGAGCACGTCCTGCGCTCGAATCTGTCCGCCGCTCGTTCACTATCCGAGGGACGCCGTGGCGCACTCATGGCATTCCTCGCACGTCCGATGATGGTGTGGGTGGGCCAGGCCTCGGCCCTGGGACTGCTCGACGAGAAGAAGCACGGACAGCAGGCGCGCCGCCGCAAGGCGTTCGTCAGCCAGTTCTTCCTACCCCTCATCTCGCAGTCGCGCACCCGCGAAGCGCGTATCGCCCAGTGGGCGTGCCGTCTGCTGGGAGTGCGCGCCTGCGCCCACCTGCTCGGCATTCAATTCCGACGCATGCATCCCGAGCTGGTCGCCCACTCCACGACCAAGTAGCGGCCCACTCAGCGGGCTAGCTTCCTCGCGTCATTCACCGAAGGGAGTGTCCGCCACCCACTCGACAGATCGCATGTGGGCGGGCGGACGCTGGTCCTCGGGCGGGACCTCACGCCAGTTGCCGTAGTAGTCCTGGAGCAGCTTCTCGGCCTGTGCGGGGATCGCAAACTCGCGCCCCTCGAAGCTGGCAGTACGCGTCGGGAAAAGCTCCTCAGGCCGGATGGTATTCCGGCTCATAATGTCATCGAGGAGCAGGACGTAGCGCTCGTTCTCCGGATTCTCAATAGACGAACGGTGGCACGCGCGGGCAAGCTCGTCCTGTCGACGAGAGATGGCGTACAGGTCTGCGAAGCGGGTCATCGGATAGAGCATGTACTTGATGATGCGGCGTGCCGTGGATGTTGCGTAGCGCGGGTTTGACGCCGCGATGTACTTCCACCACACAAGTCGGTGCCCCCTGCGCGCGGCACGATGCACGGCAGGGTCAGTAATGTCGACGCGCTCAAGTGGGAAAATATCCACCCACAGCCCGAGGTTTCCGGCAGACTCGTCGAGAAAAGACTCAACCGCCCGGGTTCGGGTATCAACGAGCTTGCAATAAGAGTTAATCGAAGTACGATCGCGGTAGCTCACGAGGCTGTAGTGCTCCCCGAGCCCACCCTGTTTCCACAGGTCGTAGAGCTTCTCGTAGTCGTCGCGGGGCATGTAGACGTCAATGTCATCATCCCAGGGGATGAACCCGCTGTGGCGCATTGCCCCGATAAGAGTGCCATACGCGAGCGCATAGGAGAGCTGGTGCTCACGGCACACGCGGTCCAGTTCTGTGAGAATGTCCAGTTCAACCGCCTTCACCTGGCGCGCCTCAAGCTGGGTCATGGAGCCTCTTTCATCGTTCATCCGATGGCTTACGAACTGCCCTCTAGAGTAGTACAACCTGCGGGCTATAGGACACACGCGTACGGGCCCGCGCAATAGCCAGCCGCGGGAGCACGATCGCGCACCCCGCCAGATCTCCGCGCGGCGCGAGGCCTGCCCGCCCGCTCACCGTCCACGCCGCGAGCTTCGCTCGGCACACCACCGCCAGACCTCCGTGCGACGCAAGCACATGTCTTGCTCTCTGTGACTGCTCTATGCGCCGGTGGGCGGCGGCCACATCCCCGCGGGCCTCGCGTCCCCTCTTCCTCTGGCTCCCCCGCCTGCTCCTGCAACACATGACGACCGAAAGCAACAGGCCTGACGAGACCGGCGAGCATTCAGCTTCTCAGCGGGACAAAACTCTCCCTGATCAACACATCAGCCGAAACAGCGGGACAAAATTCTCCCCGCTTGTCATATAACGCTCATTTTGGCCTGTTTCACGCATGCAGGGAGAGTTTTATCCCGGATATGACATCCGTGGCCCCCAGCAGGGAGAGTTTTGTCCCGGAATCCTGGTCGCGCTTGGGCTACACCCAGGATCCGCGATGATCATCCACGTGCTCCTCGCGCGACAGCGCCCACGACGCGCATACGCGGATAGGTTATTCCCACGCGGATAGGTTAATAGGCTATCCGCATGCGCATAACCTATCCGTAACGTCACAACCTATCCACATGTCGCACGTTCATCACTGATCCACGCCGCCCCCACCAGCGCCGTCGCTCGCGGGCGCACGGAGCGCCAACGCTCACACCCTCCTCAACACAACCAACTGGCAGCGAGTCGGGCGACGTGCACTCCGATGTTGCGGTATCGTCATCGACTCTCCTTTCCGTTCAACAAACAGGTGTGCCCGGTGGAGCAGCCTCCCCACCGGGCACACGGACGTGAACTATTCGTTCTCAGGAGTAGTCCTTCTGGAACTTCAGTTCCAGTTCCTCCAGCGAGTGGAACTTCGTCTCGGGGACGACCTTCCAGTAGAAGAGGAACGAGAGGAAGTTAATGGCTGCGAAGATCGCGTACGTACCAGCGCCACCGACGGTCGCCATGAGCGGTGGGAAAACAACGGCTACGAGCGCGTTGGCAAGCCATAGAGTACCCACCGCGATACCGAGGGCAGTGCCGCGGACGGCGGCAGGGTATATCTCGGAGACGAGCACCCAGGACACCGTTCCAGACTGTTTGATGAACACGAAGATACAGACGATGCCAAGAACGAGCCAGGGCGCGAAGGTCGGGGCGCCGGAGATGTTTCCCTCGCCATCCAGGTAGGGGCTGATGAAGGCTGCAAACACGGCAGACAGCGCAGCCAGAGAAATCGTGATGCCGAGCTCCTGATAGATGCCCACGTGACGGCGAGCGAATCGGGCGACGAGCCACAGGCCCACGGCGGAACCGATCGCGGAGATACCACCGGAGACGACGTTCAGGGTGATGGCGTCTTCCATGGGAACGCCGGCGGCGTTGAGGATCTTCGGCGTGTAGTACATGGCCGTGTTGATGCCCGTCAGCTGGTCGGCGATGCCCAGGACGATACCGATGTAGAGGAGCTTGCGTGCCCACTTGACCTTGAGGATCTGGGACAGCGACCACTTTTCCTGAGCAGACTCTGCACGCTGGACATCAAGCATCTCGTTGATCTCGCCAGCGACGTCATCCTTCTTTTCGTCGCGCACACGCTTGAGGGAGCCAATGGCCTCGACGATGCGCAGGTTGGCGGCGTACCAACGTGAGGACTCGGGCACAGTGCGGATGCCAATCCATAGGGCGATGGCGGGCAGCGAGCACAGGATGAGCATGTAGCGCCAGGTCAGACCATTGCCCGTGCCGGCGACATCCGCAATATTGACGGCGGCCTGGACGGTCTCCCACGCGACGGACGTGCCAGCGTGGCCGAGCACGTGCCCGGATGCATCCACGGCATCACCGGCCAGGGTGACGGTGGGACCACCCTGCATGTGAGCGATGACAGCGTTCATAGAGAAGGCCAGGAACTGGCCGAAGACGATCATCATCTGATCCGTCGCGACAAGGAAACCGCGCAGCCGCTTGGGAGCAGTTTCGCTGAGGAAGACGGGAACCGTCGCGGAAGCGCCACCAACCGCGAACCCAAGGATGATACGCGCCAGATAGAGGACCCAGATGTTCGGGGCAATTGCACAGCCGATGGCGCCGAACAGGAAGATGATGGCGAGCAACGTGATGTTATGGCGGCGACCAAAGCGGTCGGAGAGGCGTCCGCCGAAGAACGCACCGGCGGCAGCACCGATGCACAGCAGGCCGCCGACCCAGCCTTCTTCGAAGGTGGTCATGTTCAGACCGCCGGCGCCTCCGGGCATGTACATGTATGGCAGGGCGCCAGCGACAACGCCGGTGTCATAGCCGAAGAGGAGAGAGCCCAGCGTCGCGATGGCAGCAATTGCGCCCAGGGAGCGCTTCGCACCGGAAGCGGGGGTCTTCTCGACGAGCTCGCGCACCCTGTCGGGTGTGTAGTCGTCAATCGTTGGAGTGTGTGGCATATGGTTCTCCTCTGCACTTCCTCGTCGGAGCGATCCGGATGAACGAGACAGCATCCATAGCATAATGCCGCGCCCGTGTACGCACCGCTCTCCGGCAGATAGAACGCAGACCGAGATCGCCACCTGAGAATATCAAGGCCGAGGCCCCAGCGAGCACCTCGTCGTCGGAGCACTCAAGCCCACACCTATGACTGTATAGAGTGGAGGGGTGGGCGCGCCGCGCCCACCCCTCCACTCAGAGAGTTGTCACACTCAGGCGTTCGTCGGGAAGTTCATGCCAACGTAGCCCACCTTCTCGCCACGCTTGGGCCAGCGGGTCGTGACAACCTTTGCCTTGGTGTAGAAGCGCACACCCTCGGGACCGTGGATATGAGTGTCACCCAGCAGCGACTCCTTCCAGCCGCCGAAGGAGTAGTAGGCGACCGGAACCGGGATCGGCACGTTGACGCCAACCATGCCAGCCTCGACATCGACCACGAAGTGGCGGGCGGTGTCACCGTCGGAGGTGAAGATCGCGGAGCCGTTACCAAACTCGGAGGAGTTAACAATCTCGATGGCCTCTTCGTAGGTGTCGGCGTGCACGACGACCAGGACCGGACCGAAAACCTCCTCGCAGTATACGCTCAGGTCGCGATCCACGTTGTCGAGAATGGTGGGGGCCAGCCAGAAGCCATCCGCATACTCCTCACCCTCGGGACGGTAGCCGCGGCCATCGAGGACGACGTTCGCACCCTTAGCCTCGGCCTCGTCGATCCACGTGGTGATGCGCTCCTGAGAGGAGCGGGTGATGACCGGCCCCATCTCGGAGGCAGGGTCAGTGCCAGGACCAACAACGATCTTCTCGGCGCGAGCCTTGATCGCAGGAACCAGCTTCTCTTCGACACCACCGACGGCGACGATCACGGGCAGGGCCATGCAGCGCTGACCGGCCGCACCGAAGGCACCGGCACTAATATGCTGCGCAGCAAACTCGATGTCAGCGTCAGGCATGGCGATCGCATGGTTGTTCGCGCCGCCGAGGGCCTGGACGCGCTTACCGTGGGCCACGCCCGTATCCTGCACAATGTGCGCGACCGGCGAAGAACCGACGAAGGAGATCGCGTCGATGCCGGGGTGAGTGAGAATGTCGGTGACCAGATGGCGGTCACCGGCGATGACATTAAACAGACCGTCGGGCAGACCGGCCTCCTTGTAGAGGCGTGCGATGATCAGCGAGGCGCTCGGGACCGTCGAGGCGACCTTGAGAATGAAGGCATTGCCGGTGGCCAGGGCGACCGGATGCATCCACATGGGGACCATGGCCGGGAAGTTGAAGGGGCAGATACCAGCGACGACACCAACGGGCTGACGCAGGGTGTGCACATCGACGCCGGTCGAGGCCTGATCGGTGAACTCACCCTTGAGGGCAGCATTGATACCGCATGCGAAGTCGACGGTCTCACGGCCGCGGGCGATCTCGCCGAGGGCGTCGCCGTGCGTCTTGCCCCCCTCGCGCACGATGGCGTCCGCAATCTCATCCTGATGCTCGATGACGAGCTGGCGGAACTTGAACATGATGTCCACACGCTTCGCCAGGGCGGTACGAGCCCATTCCTTCTGCGCCTGACGAGCAATCTCGACGACCTGGTCAAGGCAATGCTTGTCGGCCAGAGCCAGCTGATCGACGACCTTGCCGATAGCGGGGTTCTCAACGTCAATGGTCTTGTCGCAGTGGGCGGCATACTCTTGGCCATTGACCCACAGGTTGATTGTCATTGGTTTACCTTTCTTCCCATTCATCCACGAATGGCGGAACAACTTTGTTCGGACAAACGCTACCATGTCCCCGGCAAACATGTCGCGACATCAGCAATACCAGCACCTTCCAAGGGAAATTTGTCCCGTCTATTGGACACACTCCCCTACTAAGACCTTCCACCGCCACATTGCTCACCGTTTCACGAAGCGTTTCATGACAAGCCCCACGCGCGCACAGACTTCTAGCACAAGGGGCGGCCCGGAAAACTCCGGGGCCGCCCTCACACGCTCAGATCATCACAGGTAGTGACGCTGCAGCTTGCGGTCGCGCTGGTAGTCCTCGTAGGCGCGCTGCGTGGACTCCAGCTCGGAGACCTGCGAGACGGCCACGTCCCACCAGGATGATCCGGGCGGGTTGGGGCCCATCAGGTCGGTCTCGATGTGGATCATGGTTGCACGATCCGAGGCGGCTGCAGCCTTGTAGGCCTCCTTGAACTCCTCGATGCCGTGGGCCTCGATCACATCGATGCCCCAGGAACGAGCATTCGCAGCGATATCGACGCCGGCGATACGCTCGTTGTCCTCCAGGTGCGAGCCCCCTGCGCGCTGACGGTACTTCGTGCCGAAGCGCTGGGAGCCGCGCGACTCGGAGAGGGCTCCGATGGACGCGAAGCCGTAGTTCTGCAGCAGGACGTAGATGACCTTGATGCCCTCCTGGGCGACCGTGGCCAGCTCCATCGGGAGCATCTGGTAGCTACCGTCGCCGACGATCGAGACGACCTCGGACTGCGGGCGCGCCAGCTTGACACCCATGGCGGCCGGGACCTCGTAGCCCATGCAGGAGAAGGCGTACTCGACGTGGTACTGGATGGGGGTCTTCGCCTGCCACAGAGCTTGCAGATCGCCGGGCATCGAGCCCGCAGCGTTGATAACCACGTCCTCGTCGCCCATGAGCTCGTTGAGCGCGCCGAAAACCTCGGTCTGTGCGGGCAGCGGTGCGTTGCCCACGTGGTAGCACTGCTCGACCTTGGCGGCCCACGCCTCGCGCTCGGCGGCAATCTCGGAGGAGTAGGCCTCGTCGACACGGTAGTCGGCGAGCTCCTCGGTCAGGGATGCGAGCGCCTCACGAGCGTCGGCCACGACCATCTCGGCGCTCTGCTTGGCGGCGTCGAAAGGCGTGATGTTGATGTTGACGAAGGAGAGGTCCGGGTTCTTGAACTGCGTTTTCGAGGCCGTCGTGAAGTCGGAGTAGCGCGTGCCCACGCCGATGATCAGGTCGGCCTTGTCGGCGAGGTGGTTGCCCGAGTCACCGCCGGTCGAACCGACGCCACCCACGGAGCACGGGTGATCACAGTTAATGGCACCCTTGCCGGCCTGCGTGTCCGCCACCGGGATGCCGGTCACGGTCGCAAACGCGCGCAGCTCTTCCGAGGCCTCGGAGTAAATGGTGCCGCCACCGGCGATGATAAGGGGACGCTTGGCGGCGCGGATCTTAGCAACAGCGCGCTCGAGGGCGGCGCGCTCAACGGGAGGACGGCGCACGTGCCACACGCGCTTGGCGAAGAATTCGATTGGCCAGTCGTAGGCCTCGGCCTGGACGTCTTGGGGCAGGGCGATCGTGACGGCGCCGGTCTCGGCCGGGTCGGTCAGCACGCGCATACCGCTGAGCAGCGACGGGATCAGCTGCTCAGGACGGTTGATACGGTCGAAGAAACGGGACACGGGACGGAACGCGTCATTGACGGTAACGTCCAGCGACGTCGGGTCCTCGAGCTGCTGAAGGACCGGGTCCGGGATGCGGGTCGCGAACTGGTCGGAAGGGAAGATGAGGACGGGCAGGCGGTTGGTCGTCGCCAGGGCTGCACCCGTGACCATGTTGAGCGAGCCGGGGCCGATCGACGCGGTCGTCATCCAGGTCTGCAGGCGGTTCGTCGTCTTAGCGAAGGCCGCGGCAGCATGGATCGCGCCCTGCTCGTTGCGGGGCATGATGTAGGGCATCGGGTTCTCACCCTCAGACGGGGCGATCTCGTTCTGCAGGAGCGCCTGGCCGATGCCGGCGACGTTACCGTGGCCGAAGATGCCGAAGGCACCCGCGATGAGGCGGCGCTCAACACCGTCGCGCTCGGTGTACTGGTTGGACAGGAAGCGAATGATCGCCTGCGCGACCGTCAGGCGCACGGTTCCCTTGTAGGCTTCGTTGCTCATGGGTGATCCTTTCGGGCTGTCTTACTTGTTCATAGGGAGGCGGGGGTCCACTTCCTGGTGTTCCCAGGTCGCGCGGATCCAGTGGTGTGCCGGATCGTCGGGGGCGAGCCACACGAGGTCCTCGTTCGGGCCGGCCATGACGTTCAGGTAGTACATGTCATAGCCGGGAGCGGCAACGCAAGGGCCGTGATAGCCGTGGGGCACGAGGGCGACATCGCCGTCGTGAACCTCGCAGCACAGGTCGATGGGGCGGCCGGGGCTGCCGTAGGTGCGGTGCAGACCAAAGCCCTTGGTTCCCTCGGGACCGTCTTCAATCTCGAAGTAGTAGACTTCTTCGAGCTCGCGCTCGTCCTCGGAGTCCTGCTCGTGCTTGTGGGCCGGGTAGGAGGACCAGTTGCCGCCCGGCGTGATGACCTCACACGCCAGCAGGTGGGAAGTGGTGACGCCTTCGACGGCGAGGGAGTAGTGGTTCACCTGGCGCGAGCAGTCGCCGGCGCCGCGCAGATCCACGCGGACCTGGCTCTTGGGGTAGTAGGCGACGGGGATGTCGCGAGCGGCGAGAGCGGAGGGGAAGGCGAAGCGGCCGCCCTGTGCAGAGGTGATCGTCAGGGTCTTGCCGCGCCCCACGTACAGGTAATCGGTGACACCGGAGAAGACGCCGCGACGACCCTCGAGCTCGTAGGTTTCGCCATCGACATCAACGGTTGCGCCTCCCGCGAGGGGTAGGACGAGGAGCTCAGCCTCGCCGGTTTCGACGACCTCGGAGGCACCGGCCTCGAGGACGAGGACGCGCAGACCGGAGAAGGTCCAGCCGGCGCGCTGGGGGTCAATATCGACGGTGAAAGTGCCATGGCCGGAGGAGCCGGCGGGAACGTAAATGTCGGGAAGAGTCATCGTAGTCTCCTGAAAGTTGGGCGTCGGTGCCGCGGAAAGAGAAGAGGGGAACGAGGCAGGTGCTGGTCGGGTGGATTACGGGAGGACCCCCGTTTCCATGAAGGTGCGCAGTTGCTCTCGGGTGGGCATCGCGGTCGAGCATTCGATGTGCGAACACACGTAGGCTCCCGCGGCCGAGGCGTAACGGATGGTTTGTTCGAGGTCCCATCCTTCGACGAGGCCGTGGATGAGTGCACCGCCGAAAGCGTCGCCTGCACCCAGGCCGTTGACGACGTCCACGTCCCGGGCCTCGACCCACACGCGCTCGTCTGCGGTCTTGGCGAGGGTACCCTTGGGTCCCTGCTTCACGATCGCGAGGCGAACACCGCGCTCAAGGAGAGCGTCGGCTGCCCCCTCGGGATCGGAGACACCCACGGCCATCTCACACTCTTCGCGGTTGCCGACGGCGACGTCGACGCGGGACAGGACGGCTGCGACGCGCGAGCGCGCCTGGGCCATGCTGCTCCACAGATTGGACCGATAGTCGAGGTCGAGGATCGTCACACCGCGAGAGCGGTCACGGTGGTCGAGGGCACGCAGGTGCAGACCGAAGGAGGAGTCGCGCGACAGCCCGGTGACGGTGAACCAGAAGATTCCGGCACGTTCGACTGCATCCCAATCAACCTGATCCTCCCTCAGCTCCAGGTCGGGAGCACTCGGCTCACGATAGAAGTAGAGCGGGAACGAGTCGGGTGGGAAGAGCTCGGCGAAGGTGACGGGTGTGTGGAAGTCACGCACGGTGACGACATGGTCGGAGGAGACGCCGAGGCGCTCCAGCTCACGGGTGACGAAACGGCCGAAGGGGTCGTCCCCCACTCCGGTGATGACGCCTGCGCGATGTCCGAGCCGGGCCGCCGCAACGGCGACGTTCGTTGGACTGCCGCCGAGGAACTTGCCGAAGGTCTCGACATCTTCGAGGTGCACGCCAACTTGGAGAGGATAGATATCGATGCCGGAACGACCCATTGTCAGAATGTCGACATAGCGACGCTCAAGGGGCATGGTGACTCCCTTCCTCTCCATTGGGGCGGCCCATTAGCCTGATGTTCCAAGGATGCACTATCAACAAGCAATCGTCAATCTTTGTCCGTACAATATGTAACAGCACGTCGACCCCCTAGCCGACAACAACGCTGATACCATGTAACCGTATTAAATTAATACGACGCCGCGCAGCACATGAAGGTTTGACATGTCCAAAGCATCGCCCACTCCGGAAAACACCCCCTACGTTCCGGACATTACCCTGGACCGCTCTTCTCCCGTGCCCCTGTACTTCCAGATCTCGGAGCCCATCGCACAACTCATTAACTCTGGAGCATTACCCGCGGACACACGCCTGGAGGACGAGCTGTCGATGGCGGCAAGACTGCACGTCTCCCGCCCCACGGCACGACAGGCACTCCAGCGCCTCGTTGACCGCGGCCTCCTGACGCGCCGCCGCGGCGTCGGCACGATCGTTTCACCACGCCACGTCCATCGCCCCATGGAGCTCACCTCACTCATGCGCGACCTGGTCAACGCCGGCCACAAGGTGCACACGACCATCCAGCACTACGAGGCACGACCAGCCACCGCCCAGGAAGCCGACACCCTTAAGATCACCGAGGGTACCCTTGTCGTCCACATTGAGCGCACCCGCTTTGCCGACAACGAGCCAATCGCAGTCCTCACAAACCTCATCCCGGCCGACATCGCTCCCACAATGCAAGAACTCGAGTCCGCCTCTCTCTACGACCTCATGCGCGAGCGCGGAGTCACCTTAGCCTCAGCACGTCAAATAATCGGCGCACGCAGCGCGACAACGAAGGAAGCGAAGCTCCTGTCTGAACACCGCGGCGCAGCTTTACTGACGAGCCAGCGCACAACATACGACCCTTCAGGTCGCATCGTGGAATGCGGCAATCACATCTATCGCGCATCCAGATATTCATTCGAGGCAAGCCTTTTTGCCCAGTGATTAAGCATTGACGTTTTGTCCTAACAAATTGTTGACAGGCACAAGCGCTCGCCGTAGACTTGTTTTCGACAAAGAAAGTCGAGAACGATCACAAAGGAGTGCTTCCCGCTATGTCCATCGAGTACACCCCCGGCCCCCTTCTGGATGCCGCGCGCAACACGCCCACCGCCCTGTGGAACGATTCCTCGGACCCGAGCGAGCTAGCACAGTCCATTTCCTTCGGTGGCGTCGGTGCCACCTGCAACCCAACCATTGCCTACACCTGTATCAACCAGCGTCGTGACGTGTGGCTGCCCCGCATCGCCGAGCTCGCCAAGGAAATGCCCGAGGCTACCGAGTCTGAGATCGGCTGGCAGGTCGTGCGCGAGCTGTCCCTCGAGGCCGCCAAGCTCCTTGAGCCCATTTTCGAGGCCGAGAACGGCCGCAACGGCCGCCTGTCCATGCAGACGGACCCGCGCCTGGCTCGCTCCGCCCAGGCCCTGGCCGACCAGGCTGAGGAGTTCCACAACCTCGCTAAGAACATCATCGTGAAGATCCCCGCCACCTCGGTGGGTGTCGAGGCCATTGAAGAGGCCACCTACCGCGGCGTCTCCGTCAACGTGACGGTCTCCTTCTCCGTCGCCCAGGCCGTCACCACAGGCGAGGCCATCGAGCGCGGCCTGAAGCGCCGCGAGGCCGAGGGCAAGGACACCTCCCAGATGGGTCCGGTCGTCACCCTCATGGTCGGCCGTCTCGACGACTGGATCAAGGAAGTCGCCGCGCGCGACAAGATGTTCCTGGATCCGGGTCACCTTGAGTGGTGCGGCGTTGCCGCCTTTAAGCGCGCCTACCAGGAGTTCCGCAAGCGCGGCCTGCGCGCCCGCATGCTCTCCGCTGCGTTCCGTAACGTCATGCACTGGTCCGAGTTCGTCGGTGGCGACGTGGTCGTCTCCCCGCCGTTCAAGTGGGCCAAGCTCATCAACGACTCGGACTACAAGATGGAAGAGCGCATGGATATCCCCGTGCGCGAGGACATCATGAAGACCCTACTCTCGATCCCCGAGTTCGTCCGCGCCTACGAGCCCGACGGCATGACCCCGGAGGAGTTCGATACCTTCGGCGCCACCGTGCGGACTCTGCGCGGCTTCCTGCAGGCAGACGCTGACCTCGACACGCTGGTGCGCGACGTCATTATGCCCGCTCCGTGATCTCTCTCGGTGGCCCCGCACGATGCGTGTGGGGCCACCACCGGTCACGGTTTTTGCTCTCCAGCACACCCCGCCTAGAAAGAAGCAAAGATGCTCAACATTGCCGTCATCGGCGCCGGTCGCATCGGCCACGTTCATGCCAAGACCATCGCCGCCCACCCCGGCGCCACCCTCGCTCTCGTCGCTGATCCTTTCGGCGATGCCGCACGCAAGCTGGCCGAGGCCTACGGTGCCCGCCACACGACCGACGTTGATTCTGTCTTCACCGACGAGGGCGTCGACGCCGTTGTCATCGGCTCCCCGACGCCGCTACACATCCCCCACCTGCTCGCCGCCGCCAAGACCGGCAAGGCTATCCTGTGCGAGAAGCCGATCGCCCTGGACATGAAGGACGTCGAGGCCGCTCGCGACGAGCTCAGCGCCGTGTCTGTGCCCGTCATGTTCGGCTTCAACCGCCGCTTCGACCCCTCCTTCGCCGCGGTTCACGCCCAGCTCGAAGAGGGCAAGATTGGCGAGCTGGAGAACCTGCTCATCATCTCGCGCGACCCCTCCGCACCCCCGGCTGAGTACGTGAAGGTCTCCGGCGGCATCTTCCGCGACATGACCATCCATGACTTCGACATGGCCCGCTTCTTCCTGGGCGACATCGTTGAGGTACACGCATTCGGCCAGAACTTCAACGAAGAGATCAAGGCAGCTGGCGATTTCGACGCCGCCGTGGTCACCCTGAAGAACGCCGTCGGCGTCGTCGCCACCATCGTCAACAACCGTAAGTGCCCGGCCGGCTACGACCAGCGCCTGGAGGTCCAGGGGTCAACGGGCACGCTGAACGCGGACAACATCCGCGCCACGACCGTGCGCCTGTCGAATGCCGAGGTCACGGATGCGGCCGAGCCGTACCTAGACTTCTTCCTGCAGCGCTACGCGGACGCCTACCGTATTGAGCTGACCGCCTTCATCGATGCGGTCGTCGCGGGCACGAAGCCCACGCCGTCCATCGACGATGCGATCGAGGCTCTGCGCCTGGCCGAGGCGGCCACGGAGTCGGCGAAGACTGGCAAGCCCGTATCACTGTCCTGAGAGCGTCTCGAAAGTCCCGGCAGGGTTCATTCTCTGCCGGGATCGTCTCATTGCCCAAGGCCATCCAACAGTCATCTCATTTCTTCATACGGACGCACCTAGGCGCCACTGTCGCGTCCTGCACACACGCTGATGGGCACACGTTCACACTCATCAGATACCTCTGAGAATACTCCCAGATCCCCAAGTTTGTCTGGACAATCAAACAGGATGGAGTAGAATAGCGCTACCGACACACTGGCCCACACATCACCGCAACTCATAGGAGAGCTGCAATGACTCACGTCTACGATCCCGCAACCGCGATCAATGACCCCAACGGCATTACCTGGGGCATGCACCCCATCGCTTGGCGCAACGACGACATTCCCGAGGTCGGCGAATGGAACACTATCGACATCATGTTCGACGACCTGGCCGAGGCTGGCTTCGCTGGCACCGAGGTCGCAGGCTGGTATCCCTCGAAGGAAGAGACGAAGGAAAAAGCCGATGCTGCGGGCCTGAGAATCGTCGCCCAGTGGTTCTCCAGCTTTATCGTCCGCGACGGCGTCGAGGCCGTCATCCCGGACTTCCGCGCCACCTGCGAGTACCTGCAGTTCCTGGGCGCAACCCGCGTCGTCGTCTCCGAGCAGACCGGCTCGGTGCAGGGCATCCGCGACATCTGCATCTTCGAGAACAAGCCCGTCCTCAAGGACGAGGAGTGGCCTGTTCTGGCCGAAGGCCTGAACAAGCTCGGCGAAATCGCCCACGAGTACGGCCTTGACCTGGTGTACCACCACCACCTGGGCACCGTCGTCCAGACCAAGGATGAGACGCTGCGCCTGCTCGAGCTAACTGACCCGGACAAGGTCTCCCTCCTCTTCGACACGGGCCACGCCTACGTGGGCGACGGCGACGTCATGGGCCTGCTGCGCGGCGCGATCGACCGCATCAAGCACGTACACTTCAAGGACGTGCGCCCGGCCAAGATGGAAGAGTCTCGAGCAGCCAAGCGCTCCTTCCTCGACTCCTTCCTCGCCGGCATGTTTACGGTTCCCGGCGACGGCACCATCGATTTCACCGAGCCCTACGCCTTCCTCGTTGAGCACGGCTACAAGGGCTGGATCCTGGTTGAGGCCGAGCAGGATCCGAAGATCGCTCCTCCGCAAGAGTACGCGCACATTGCGCGCGACTACGTGAAGGGCACGCTGCTGGGTCAGTGAGCAGCATCGCACGGTTCCTCAACTTCCCGCGCGAGACACGAGGGGTGGAAGCGACTCGTTCGCTTCCACCCCTCTGTCGCTGTACGAGCCACGAAAGGCACCTATGGATCTGTCAACGCTGACGACGTTCACGTGGGGTGTCCTCGCGCAGCGAGGGTGCCGCTGCTCCTTTAAAGAATTGTCGGCGCGAGCCTCATGCCCGCGCCGACAACCTCGTCTCACATTCGAGGGGCTGTGATGACCAGGGGAAGTGCCTCCCCGCGAGCATCGCTCGGAGGCTGCTCCCCCGCCTGCAGGGTCAGACTCTGCCCGTCCCACGAGCACGCCGCACCCGGCGTCAGAATCGCGGAACGCGAGTAGTCGAATCCGCTGGGCAGACCCGACACCTGCGTGACGGACGCATCCGCCACCACGGCGACGTGGTCCTCGTGAACGAGAAGGCGCACCCAGGCCTCGTCCTGCGAGGACTGAGCGGTGACGAGATCGAAGTCCTTGGCCGACAGCGCACGCACGCCGCGCAGCTCCGATCCGTACAGGTCATTCCAGGCACCCAGGCCTTCGAGGCACTCGCGCTGCTCGCGCGGGATCGTACCGTCGGCCTTCGGACCCACGTTGAGGAGGAGGCGCCCACCGCGCGAGACCACATCCACCAGGTGACGGACAGCAGCCGCACCACTGAGGTACTGGTCCTCGCTCTCGGCACGGTTGTAGCCGAAGGACAGGCCGACGCCTCGGCAGTTCTCCCACGGCTTGCCGCTCGTCTCAGAGTCGCCCATGTGCTGATACTCGCTGGTCAGATAATCCGCGTGGACACCGCCGTAGCGGTCGTTCGTGACGCCCTCGGGGCGCGCCGCGTAGAAGTACTCGAAGAGCGTCCCCAAGCCGTAGGGACCGAAGTTCTTCCCCTCATCGGGCCAGTCGATGTCGTTCCAGATGACGTCGGGCTGGTAGCGGTCAATGAGGTCGCGCACGTGCACGAAGCAGTAGCGCGCGTAGTCGGCGTCCTTTGGGCGGCACAGATCCTTGCAGTCGTCCTCGGAAAGGATGGGACGCGCGGGCCGGTAGTGCCAGTCCAGGCCGCCCGAGTAGTACAGGCCCACTCGCAGGCCCTCGTCGCGTGCGGCGTTCGTAAAGCCGGCCACGAGGTCGGTACACGGGCCTCGTCGCACGGTGTTGCGCGCGCCCGTCTCGGGGGCATCCCACAGGGTCACGCCGTCGTGGTGCTTCGTCGTCAGCACCGCGTACCCGGCGCCGGCGCGATGAAAGAGTCGCATCCACTCGGCCGGATCCCACGCGTCAGGACCCCACGCATCCAGGAACGCGTCGTACGAGGCCGAGCCGTACAGGTCCTTGTGCCTCAGCGCGGCCGGGGAACCCGGAATACGAATCGTGTTGAAGTACCACTCCGCGTAGGAATTGTGGGTGAACCAGGCCTCCCAGTCCTCCTCGACGCCCAGCTCGCCGTGGTCCTCGGCCCACGCGGGGACCGAGTAGGGGCCCCAGTGGACGAAGATCCCCAGCGGGGCGTCCTCGAACCACTGCGGGGTCGGGCGAGCCAGCGAGCTCCAGCGCTCGGAATCGTTCATCGTTTCGCTCATCTTCGTCACCGTCCTCCGAAGGCGCCCAGGGTGACGCCCTTTTCCAGCTGCTTCTGCAGGAACACGACCAGCAGGATCGACGGGATCGTCGTCATCGTCACCGCAGCCATCAACGGGCCCCAGTCGGTGCCGCGCTCACCCGAGAACATCTGCAGGCCCAGCGGGATCGTCGCCAGCGACGAATCATTGACCACAATGAGGGGCCACAGGAAGGATGACCAGTAGTCGATGAAGGCAAAGACGCCCACGACCGTGATCGGCGCCTTCAGGAGGGGCAGCAGGACCTTCGTGAGAATCTGCCAGTCACTGCACCCGTCGATGCGTGCCGCCTCCTCAAACTCGAGGGGCAGGGACAGGAGGAACTGACGGATCAGGAACGCGCCGAACGCACCGAAGGCGAAGGGCACGATGAGCGCGAAGTAGGAGTTCACCAGGCCCATGCGCTGCATGCCGATGTATAGGGGGATCACGAGGACTTCCTGGGGCAACACCAGCGTGCCCAGGAACAGCATGAACAGGTGATCACGCCCCTTGAAGCGCAAGCGTGCGAACGCGTAGGCCGACAGGACCGACACGACAACCACGAGGGCAGCGCCGGACAGCGACACGATGAACGAGTTGAGGACAACTCGCCCAAACGGAATAGAGTTAAGAGCAGACGGATAGTTATCCCAGGCGATTCGACTGCCCGTCGGACTCAGGCTGAAGACCTCTGTCGTGGGCTTGAGGGAGGTCGCGACCATCCACACGAAGGGGAAGAGGAACGCGATCGCGATCAGGCTCAGGATAACAACCGAAATCGTCGTTGATGCGCGCTTGTTATGCATCGTAATTCACCCACTTCTTCTGGCCAGCGAACTGCAGGGCCGTCACCGTCATGACAATCACGAAGAGCACCCACGCCATCGCGGACGCATAGCCGAGCTTGTCGAAAGAGAAACCGTTGCGGTACAGGGACAGCACAATCGTGTTGGTCGCCTCGCCCGGGCCGCCCATGGTCAGGAAGTACGGCTGCGCGAAGACCTTGAAGGCGCCGATGATCGTCATGACCGTGCAGAAGAAGACGGTCGGGGAAATCATCGGGAAGACGACCTTGAAGAAGCGCTGAACGCCGTTGCAGCCGTCGATCGTCGCGGCCTCGAGCACCGAGGTGTTCAAGCCGTTGAGGCCTGCCGTGAGGACCACGATGTTGTAACCCAGGCCC
This sequence comes from uncultured Actinomyces sp., assembly GCA_938041695.1. Lineage (GTDB taxonomy): Bacteria > Actinomycetota > Actinomycetes > Actinomycetales > Actinomycetaceae > Pauljensenia. Next base: position 28,913 of record CALISI010000030.1, on the reverse strand, counting down.
TGCCACAGGCTCATCATCAGCAGCGACCCCATGGCCAGAGCCGGCTGGTTCAGGAAGGGGATGTGCTCGATCCCGAAGACGGCCAGAGCCGAGTTGACCACGCCATTGTCGGAGAGCATGAGGCGCCAGATCAGCGCGTTACCGACCATCGGCGTGACAACCGGGATGAAGAAGATGACGCGCAGGACTCGGCTAAGCCATTCGGGTACGCGCTGGAGCCAGTAGCTCAGGCCGATCGAGATCACCAGGTTCAGGGCCGTGTAGCATGCGGCGAACACGACGGTGTTGCGCATGACCGTCCAGAACGCGGGATCCTCACCGCTGAGCATGCGCCGGTAGTTTTCTACTCCGACGAAGCGGCCTCCACCGAAGAGGGACCAGTCGAAGCAGGAGATCACGAGGGACGCGATCAGCGGCAGGACGATAAAGAGAAGGAAGCCCATCATTCCGGGCGACAAGTAGACGAGGGCGCGCAGGCCATCGCCTCGCCGACCCTCAGCGCGCGCGGAGTCTTTGCCGCGCTTGGAGGCCTTCGCCTCCCCCGCGCCCGCCGCGCCCAAGGGCGCCTCGCGGCCGGGTTTCACAGTGTCAACGCTCATGAGCTATGCACACCTTTCCGTCGAATGTCAGTGGGTTCCACAGTGCCGCTCACACCATCGTTAGCGCTAACGGAAAGAAACCCACGAAACGAGGCCGGGGAACCGAGCGGACCCCGGCCTCGTTCAGGGGGAGCTGGGATCAGCCAGCGGAGTTCTGCAGATCGGTGAGGATATCCTGCGCGGTCTTCGTGCCACGGAAGCCCTCAGGCGAGTATTGCTGGAAGGACGTGTTGATCTGGTTCCACGTCGACGTGGTCACGAGCGGGGTGCCGTTCTCGAGGAGAACGCGCACGGCCTCGGCACTGTCCTCGGGCTTATTGGCCGCCCACTTGCCCATCGCGGACTCGACGGAGGGGACGGTGCCCTGCTTGTCAGCAACCGTGCCGATGACCTCGGGGGTCACGAGCTCCTTCAGAACGTTGAAGGCCGCCTGCTTGTCCGGGCAGGACTTCGAGATACCGAAGCCGGAACCCTGGATGACCGCGCGGGGCTGACCCGTGGGGGTCGGCAGAACCGCGACGCCAAGCTTATCGCCCAGCTCCTTCTCGAAGGAGCCGTACATCCACGGGCCGTCCACGATCATCGCGGCGGTGCCGGAGGTGAAGGCGGTCTGCGCGGGGCCATCGTTGTCGGCAGCGTTCGGAGCAACCGCGACCTGCTCCTTGTGGACCAGGTCGAACGCGAACTGGACGCCCTCGACGAACTTGGGATCCGTCAGCGTGTTCTTGCCATCCTTGGAGACCTGTCCACCAAAAGAAATGCCGAAGTCACCGGGCGCGTTGCCCAGGAGGAGCGGCTTGACCGCCATGCCATACTTGCCGTCCCCCGTCAGAGCCTTGGCATCCTTGAGGAACTGGTCGGTCGTGTACGAGGTCGAGGGCGCCTGCAGGCCGGCCTTCTCGAACATTTCACGGTTGTAGTACAGAACGTCGGGCTCGGCGTCGTAGGGCAGGGCCAGGACCTTGCCGTCAACCGTCATGCCCTGCATCATCGCAGCGTTGTAGTCGGAGGCCTTAATGCCAGCGGCTTCCATGTAGGAGTCGAGAGGCTCGAGGAGGCCGGAGAGCTCCTGCGCGCGGGCAGCCTGAGTGGTCAGGATGCAGGGGGCATCCGAGGCAACCATGCGGGTCTTGACCTTGGTCCAGTAATCGTTGAAGGCCGGGCCGTCGAAGGTCAGGGTGAAGTTGGGATCCTTTTCCTTGGCCGCGTCGACGAAGGACTGCCACTGGGCGCGATCATTGTCCGTGGAGACCCATGTGTACATCTGGTGGACCTGATCGGAACCGGAACCACCGCTGGACGAGGTGCTTCCCGATCCGCACGCGCCTGCGAGCAGAGCGAAGGCCGAGGCAGTCGCACCGAGTGCGAGGAACTTGGAGATAGTGGGGCGCACGATGCGCTCCTTCCTTGTCAGGGCACCGGGAGTTCCACTGGTCGCGTCGCCTCTCTGTAACGCGTTTTGGGGAACGTACCCTCAAGTGCCGTCTCTCGTCATTGAAATTGACAGGACAACTATACCATTCCCCAACCTGGGCACACAACCCTGATTTTAGCTTTGATCACATTCACCCATTAACTCTGACTATCTCATGAAACTTCGTAGGAACGCGGGCAAAAGGTTTTTCAATCGTTTCCTTCAAACTCTTGCCGATCTGTCACTCATTCAGCTGGATTAAAGAGGGATTTTAGTCTGCGAGTACACCTCGCAGCGCCTCATCCAGGGAAATTTCCGCTCCAGCGCTCATGTCTTCCAGGTTCTCGAGCGTGTAGTGCGAGGGGCCCGCCAGGAAGGCGACCATCGCGCCGACGTCAGAAGCGTCCACTCCCATGCGGGCCGCCCACGCACGCTTGTAAAGGCGCAGCTGGGTGACGAAATAGGCGATCTTGTCCGGCTTGGTCGTGGCGGTCACCGGGCGGCCGCTCTTCCAGTCGACGACCAGGTAGCGGGGCCCATTCCCGCGTACGCGCTCGAACACGGCATCGATGCGCCCCTGGACGGACACGCCGCCCACCTCGACTGAGAAAGCCTCCTCGATTGCGACGGCACGGTAGTCGGCCAACTCGCCGACGACAAACGCGCGGAAGTTCGCGCGCAGCCGCTCCAGGCGCTCGCGTTCACCATCCGTCAGCAGGGCCTCGTCCACCCCATCGTCGCCGCCATCCACCGCGCTATCCTCCCCCACGCCCACACCGGCGCCCGCAGTCATCTCCGAGGCCGGGTCCGCGGAGGCCAGGTGAAGCTCTCGCTCCACCCACGCGTGAAACACCGTGCCCAGCGCAGAGAACGAGCTGGGACGAGCAGGCATCGGTCGACGCATGTCGCGCGCAAACTCCTGCGCATCTTGCAGAAGCGCCGACACGGACGTCGCGGGAACGCGCTCGGCCCACAGGTCCACGACCGGCGTCTCCAGCCCCAGGTGATACTCCTCGATGAGGGCGACCGTATCGCGCACCGCGGGGTCATCTCCCAGCTGCGCCAAGGCCTCGTACACGTCCTGCTCCTGAGGCATCGCGTCGATCTGCGCCTGCACTGCTGCAGCGGCAGCCGCAACGCGCTGACGCGAGGGACCCGGCTCCTGCGGGAAGGTCTCGAACACCCGCGCACCCGTGCCCTGCTCGCTGCCCCCCTCGGCTTGAGGGACAGGCATCATCAAGCACCTGCCCTCCCCCACCGAGGACTTCACGGCGTGGTCATGCCACCGCCCGTTGGACCACATCTGCGGGTCTTCGATGGCACCGACCGTGCCCGACGAGGCGCCAGGCGTGTGCTCGAAGAGCTGGGCGCTGGCATCCATCAGGTAGCGCGACGGATGCGTCACCTTCTTATTGAACCCAGACGTCCAGGAGCCCACCAACAGCTGAGCGCTGCGCGCACGCGTCATGGCCACGTAGGCCAGGCGACGCTCCTCGCGCTCCGCGTGCTCCCCGAGGGAAGCACCGTACTCGCCCTCCAGCCACTTCCTGAAGGCAGTCGATGGATTCTTTGCCCCCTCAACGTCGAACTCGAAAGGCGGCAGATCTGCTCGATCTCCTCGCAACGGATGTGGAAACGAGCCGGCATCGGTCACCCACGCCGTGTTCGCGGGAGGATCATCCGTCCACGACCGACTCTTACTCTTGTGCAGGGGGAATGAGCCATCGGCCAGCCCAAACACCACAACTCCATCCCATTCCAGGCCCTTCGAGCCGTGGACGGTCAGGATCTGCACGGCGTTCGGGTCCGGCTCACCCAGCGGAGCATCCAGCCCATCCTCGCGTTTCTCCACCATGTCCAGATACGCCAGGAAAGACCCGAGGGACGCACCCGGAGTCTCTTGCTCGTAGGCTGCAGCCACAGAAATGAACTCATCGAGCGCTGCACGCCCACCCATCGACAGCGGATCCGCAATCACATCGTCCAGGGTGCCCATGATGAGGATCGTCCGCTCCACCTGCTCGGTGATCGAACGCCCCACCCCCTCACGGACCTGACGTAGGCGATCACCCAGCAGGTGCACGCGACGCACCGCTTCCTCGCTGATCGCGGGATGTCCCTCGGCCGCCCACCCGGGTTTCGGAGGGGAATCCACCGCATCCAACAGAACTGCCTGATGAGGGTGAACGCCCTCTCGACGTGCCAGGAAACGCGCCCAGTCACCGAGCACCATCAGGTCGGCTGCACCCAGGTCAATGCCAGCCAGCAGACGAGCCAGCCACGGGGATGCTTCCACGTCGTAGGCCAGCTCGAGCGCTGCGCGCACGTCCTGCACGGCAGGCTGATCGAGTAGACCGCCCAAGCCCACGATCTCCGTCGGGATGCCAGCCTCACGCAGGGCATCGTCAATGAACGGAAAATCTCGACGCTGCCTGCTCAGCACAGCAACGCTGCGCTGCTTGCCGGCCTTGACAGGCTGCGAGCGCACCCGCTGCACGAAATCGACCATTGCGTCCAGCGCCTCGTCGTAGTACTGCGTGAAAGCAATGTCGACGGCTCCGGACCCGGCCCCACCCCTGGGAACCAGAACGGGAGACTGCGCCTTGAGCTGCTGCTTGCCCACCTGGAAGGAGGGCACCTCACGCAGAGGCGCCGCCACCCTGTTCGCAGCGTCCAGGATCGACACGTCATTACGCCAGGCAGTTGACAGCGTGAGCGTCTGCCCCTCGTCGGGCACGCCCGTCTGGAAACGCTCCAGGAAAGACTCCAGGGACGAGGCTGAGGCCCCCCTCCATCCGTAAATCGCCTGATTCGGGTCGCCCACTGCGGTGACCGCGTGATCTGAGAAGAGCATCGACAGCAGGTCCATCTGGATGACCGAGGTGTCCTGGAACTCGTCGAGCAGGACCGCGCGGAACTCCTCGCGCAGGGACGCGCGCACCGCCGGTGCCTCGCGCACGATGCGCGTCGCCAGGACCAGCTGATCAGAAAAGTCCAGGACACCCATCTCACGCTTGCGCTGCTGGTAGGCGGTGATCGGGCCCAAGAAGGCGATGCGACGCGAGTTCACATCCATCGCTTGACGAGACTTCTCGTTCCCTCGCCCCACCTGCTCAAGCTCACGACCAAACTCCTCCAGGACCTCACGGGCGCGCTCCACTGTGTAGCCGTGCTCCGCGATCTCGCCCGCGAGGTGTAAGACCTGTCCGACGACGCCGGCTGGGGTGAGCGTATCGTCCAGGTCGGTGGGCCACGACTCGACGATCTGCGTCATCAGGTCGATCGCCCCGGCCTCGGACAGCATGGAAAAGTCCGGATCGAGGCCGATGCGCATCCCGTGCTCGGAGACGATGCGCTCTGCAAAGGAGTTGTAGGTCAGCGCCACCGGGTCCTCGTCGAGGCGCTCACGCAGCTGGGGCATCTCGCGAGAGAGCAGCCGGATGCGCTCACGCAAGCGCTCCCCCAGCTCGCCGGCCGCCTTGCGTGTGAAGGTCAAGCCAAGGATCGACGACGGACTCAAGTCTGGGTGGTTCGCCAGGAGCCAGAGGACCCGCATCGACATGGTCTCGGTCTTGCCCGACCCCGCGCCCGCGACGACGAGAAGCGGGCGGCGCGGAGCCTCGACCACACGCACCTGCTCCGGGGTCGGAGTCTTCGTCGCGTCGACGATTGCCTGGATCTGCAGGGCGCCAAGATTCATCGCACTGTCCGTTCCCACGTCACTCCACCACCTTGCGGCCGCGCTCGCGCGCCGGGCACAGCCGATCGAAAGAACAGTACGCGCAGGCCGCATCCGAAGGACGCGCCTCAAAGTAGGGGCCTCGCGCATCTGCCGAGACAGACCGGAGCTTGTCGTGCCATTCCTCCAGGACCTGCCCCTCCAGGCGCGGCTGATCGAAATACTTCGGCTTGTCGCCGCCAAGCAGGGCGATGCGTGCTCCCGCGACCCTCTCGCCCGAGGCAAGCATAGCCATCTGATACGCCGCCAGCTGCGGATTATCGGGGACGGTCTTCGCCGAATATCCGCTCTTTCCGGTCTTCAGGTCGGTGACGCGCACGCCCTCATCGACGTGCTCGAGTCGGTCCATGCGGCCTCGAATGGTCACGCCCTCGACCTCGGCCGACACAGTCTGCTCCACCGTGACCTCACCGGGGACGCCGATGACGTAGGACGCCAAGTTGTTGACGATGTCGCGGGCGTGCCGGTCGGCGACGCGCCCCGCCCACGTGTCCAGGTTGTAGCCCAGCTCCTCGATGCGCGCCTCGAGCGCCTCGGTGAGTTCCTCCGGCGTGCCGTGCGGGTGTTCCTCGGCCACGGCGTGAATCAGGGTGCCCAGGCTGGCAGCTGCGTTCGACGGCGCGTCGGCTCCGATCGTGGTGAGGAACCAACGCAGCGGGCACGCCAGCGCGCGCTCGAATTGCGAGGGAGACAGCGTGATCGCACCCGTGTACTCCTCGTCCGTCGTGGGGGTGCCGCCCGCGCCCAGCCACCGACGCGGCTGCGCGGACGCAATCCCCTCGCGCGCCATGAGGGCCAGGAGGGTGGCAGCCAGCTGCGCGTCAGCCGGCTCATCGGGGTTGGCGGCGCGCGCCCGCAGGTCCGCGATGTGCCCGGACAGGGACAGAGGCGCCTCCACCGTATCCACCGGCACGATGTCGTTCTCGCGGGGCGTGCCCGCCAGGCGCGCCACCAGGTCGAAAAACACCGAGGGGGCCGCGTCCTCCGAACGCACTGCGCCGGCGTGCACGATACTGCGCGAGCGCGTCACAGCCGCGACGAAGAGGCGATACTCGTCGTCCAGCACCGCGCGCCGAGCGGCCCTGGTCGAATCGATGAGTTCCTCGCGCCCATCCTCACCCACGGCAACGCGACCCGCGCCCGCGTCCGCGAGCAGGTCGGCGCGCAGGATCCGGTCGCGCAGGCGCAGATTCGGCCAGGCCCCGTCCTGCAGGCCCGCGAGGACGACGACCTGCCAGTGGCGGCCCATCGCCTGCGCGGGGGTGAGAACCTCGACGCCACCGGGACGCACGCCCACGCGCGAAATCGTGTCGATCGGGACCGAGCCGGCCAGCAGCTCGGACGCAAAGCGCACGGCGGAACCCGCTGGGTTGCGTTGCTCCCACACGTCCGCGACGCGTAGGAGTGCCACGACGGCGTCCAGCTGATCGTCGTACCAGCCCGACGACTGGTCCGACGCGATGGCCCGCGAGCGCCACTCGCCAGCCACCCCGGACGCCTCCCAGAGGGACCACAGGCGTTCCTGGGGGCGCGCGCTGCCACTGCACCCCAGCTCCCACAGGCGCACCGAGGTCTCGAGGGGGCGCGCGAGCATGGCGGCTACGCGGGCGCGCCTACCGCCCGCCTGCTCGGCATGCTCCAGGGCGGGCCTCCACGTCTGCGGGTCGCTGACGAGGTCGGCCATCGTCAGCGGGATCGGTGCGGCCTCGTCGCCCGCTTCCTCGGCGGCCTGGGCACGCGCGGCGTTCAGGCGGCGCAGCAGACGGTGAACGGCGAGGGCGTCGGCGCGCACGAGGGGCGAGGGCAGGAGGCGTTCGGCGAGCTCGCGGCGCGCAGCCGCCTCCGTATCACTCTGGCCCGTCGGCATGGTCACCAGGTCCAGCAGCAGGCGCGTCGTCGGCTGGGTCGCGAAGTCGAAGGCCCGGCCACCTCCCGCGACGGGCACACCGCCGCGCGCCAGGTAACGGCTGGTTTCTGCGACCATCGAGGAGCTGCGCACGATGACGACCTGATCCGAAAAGTCGATGCCGTCGTGCAGGTGGTGGGCTCGCAGGGCGCGTGCGATGAGCGCACCCATCTGCGAGGGCGTGGCACCCAGGTGCGTGACCAGGAGCCCCTGCGGCGCATCCTCCGAGACACTGGCCTCGCGCCGAGCGGGCGATCCGGACTGAGCGATGCGTGTACAAGCCTGGCGCGCCAGCTCACGCACGGCACGGGACATGTCGTAGACCTGGCCGAGCTCAACAATCTCGACGCCGAGGAGGGAAGCGAGCCTACGGTCCAAGTGCGGTTCGCCTCCGCGATAACCGGCCACGGCCACGTCGGAATCAGAAAAAGCGACGATCCGGGCGCCCGCGTCGCGGCAGGCTTCCAAAAGCCGCAGCGTCGAGGGCGTGCAATCCTGCAGATCATCAACGATCACCACGTCGGGCACCGGGCAGGGCGCCTGCACCCCGCGAGAGGGCGCATCCCTCTCCCACACGTCGATCAGCTCAGCCGCGAGCGCCTGGATGCGCGACAGGTCCACACGCAGGGTCTGCGGGTACTCCGGGGAGTGCTCGGGTCCCTCCTCCAGCGCGGCGATGATCGCCCCCGCCCCCTGCCACTCCGGCCGACCAAACCTGGCCCCGGCCTCGGACAGGGCGGACGCGTCCATCCCGGCCTCACCCGCGCGAGCCACCAAATTGCGCAGCTCCGCGCGGAACGCCGGCATCGCGCGCATCTGCGGGCCAATGTCCTCGGGCCACGGCACCTCCACCGACTCCAGGGCGTCGGCGAGCATCTGATCCTGGGCCGCACCCGTCACCAGCTCCACGCCCTCCAACGGCACGTCGCGCTGGGTGCGCCACGTGGCCACCACCTGATAGGCGAAGGAGGCGGGCGTGCGCACCGGGCGCACCACGTCCGGGCCGAGCCCCTGGGCGCGCGGAGTCAGCACGTCGGCTCGCGTACGATCGGGAGCGAGAATCAGCGCGCTGCGGCCCCGGGAGGCCGCCTGCTCAAACACGGCCAGGGCACACGTCGAGCGCCCCGACGACGGCGCACCGCGCGCGATCACATCGCCCGAGCGCGCCGCCTCCACAACCGCGCGCTGGTTCGCGTTCAGCTCCGGCAGACGCCACCAATCGGCGCCACGGCTGCGCAACCTGACCTGAATTTCGCTCATAACGCAATACTCGCAGACCCCACCCACATCTGCGGCACATATGATGGGCGTGACGACATTTACCAGCAAGGAGTCATCATGGAGATCTTCATCGGCATCCGCGACAACACGCGTCAGCTCGGTCTCGACGTCGACATGACCGAAAGCGAGCTCATGGCCAAGGTTCACGAGGCCCTTGCCGCCACCAACGGCGTCCTCGACCTCACCGACACCAAGGGCCAGCGCACCCTCGTGCCCGCCCAGGCCCTCGGATACGTGCAGGTCGCCGACAAGTCCGAACGCCGCGTCGGCTTCGCGATCCACTGAATCGCACTCAGACACACGAGGCCGGGGAACCCGAGCGGTCACGATACCGCCCGCAGAACCCCGGCCTCGTTAATCCCGCGGCCTCAAGCCTTCAGGTGAATGTCTGTCATGCGCTCCCCGTGACGCTTAATCACGTACTCCGTGATCTCGTCAACGTTCTCCGGAGACGCCGCCAGCGACGGGTAGGTGAACAGCGTCGCACGCACGAGGCCAAGAGCCTCGCCTGCCACCCGGCGACCCCACAGGGACAGACGCGACGACAACTGCTCGTCTGCCTCGATCTGCGGGCCCAGGTGCGCGCGCACCCAGTGCCCCTGCTCGAAGGGCCACACGTCCTCGATCCCCTCAAACAGGCCGTGCACCTGCGCGACGCGGATCAGCATGTCACCCAGCATGCCGCGCGTAATAAACGTCTTAACAGCGCGCTCCGCGAACGTCGTGGGCCGCGTGCGCGCATCCAGGTCATCGTACGCGCCAGAGAACGCGTCACCAGCCGCCAGCAGATCAAAGCCGCGATGCTCACTCCACACTTCCAACTGCTGGTACAGCTTGAAGCACCGCGCCGCCATGCGCGCATGCTCCACGTGAGCCTCGAACGTGGGGGCCTGCTCACCGTCCTTCGCCAAGCGCGTCATAAACGCGAGCGACGAATAGGCGAGAATACCAAGGACTTCGGCGTCGTCGGCGGGGACGGAATCAAACTCGTGTGCCATGGCTCCAGCATAGTGCCTGACAAGCCGCGCGGCCCGCCCTTGGGACCCTGTTCTTCCCGATTGACGGCAGCCCCTGTGACCAGCCCCTCCCCCGCGAACTGCTCCCACACGATTACACTGAAAGACGACCACCGGACGACCGGTCGCATTTTTGAATAGATAACACGTACGCGCGGACGAGAATCCCCGCGCCAGATAATGCGCGATCGGCACCGACCCCAACCCCGGAAAGCCCGGGAGACAAGGTAGATCGTGACCAACACGAGCACTGAGGCAACCGTGCCCACCCCCGACGTCGACGCCACCGAAAGAGCCACCCCGGCCTCGTCCGTCGAATACTCCGCAGGCGTCGTCCGCCTCGGCAACATCAAGCCCGCAGCCCCCGAGGTCGAAGAGGCCACCCCGGACATTACCGGCAAGGGCGAGGACCTCGACAAGAAGTCCTTCGCGGACTTCGGCGTCACCGACCCCATCGTCGACGCCCTCGAAGACAAGGGCATCACGCACCCCTTCCCGATCCAGGCCCTGACCCTCGGTCCCGCGCTGGACCGCCACGACATCATCGGCCAGGCCAAGACCGGCACCGGCAAGACCCTCGGCTTCAGCATCCCCGTCCTCGAGGACGTCATCGCGCCCGACGAAGAGGGCTACGAGGACCTGCTCAACCCCAACCAGCCGCAGGCGCTCATCATCCTGCCGACCCGCGAGCTCACCAAGCAGGTCGCCCAGGACCTGCGCCAGGCCGCCAAGTACCTGTCGACCCGCATCGTCGAAATCTACGGCGGCGTCGCCTTCGAGCCCCAGATCGAAGCCCTCCAGCGTGGCGCCGACATCGTCGTGGGCACGCCCGGCCGCCTCATCGACCTGCTGCGCAAGGGCCACCTGCACCTGTCCGGCGTCGAAACCGTCGTCCTCGACGAAGCCGACGAGATGCTCGACCTGGGCTTCCTGCCCGACGTCGAGACGCTGCTCAGCCGCGTCCCCGAGAACCGCCACACCATGCTGTTCTCCGCGACCATGCCCGGCCCCGTCGTAGCTCTCGCCCGCCGCTTCATGGTCCAGCCCACCCACATCCGCGCACAGGATCCCGACGACCAGAACCAGACCGTCAACACGGTCAAGCAGGTCATCTACCGCGTTCACGCCATGAACAAGGTGGAGGTCGTCTCCCGCATCCTCCAGGCCGAAGGTCGCGGCCGCACCGTCATCTTCTGCCGCACCAAGCGCACCGCCGCCCGCCTGGGTGAGGACCTGACCGCCCGCGGCTTCGCGGTCGGCGCGCTGCACGGCGACCTGGGCCAGGGTGCCCGCGAGCAGGCCCTGCGTGCCTTCCGTAACGGCAAGGTCGACGTCCTGGTCGCCACCGACGTCGCCGCACGAGGCATCGACGTCGACGACGTCACGCACGTCATCAACTACCAGTGCCCCGAAGACGAGAAGATCTACATCCACCGCATCGGCCGCACGGGTCGCGCGGGCAACTCGGGCACGGCCGTCACCTTCGTCGATTGGGACGATACGCCGCGCTGGTCGCTGATCTCCAAGGCCCTGGGCCTGGGTGTGCCGGATCCGCTCGAGACCTACCACACCTCCCCCCACCTGTTCACCGACCTGGACATCCCGGAGGGCACGACCGGTCGCCTGCCGCGCGCCAAGCGCACGCGCGCGGGCCTGGACGCCGAGGTCCTCGAAGACCTGGGCGGCTCCGCTCCCCACTCCGAGGGACGAGGCCGGGGCGGCCGTTCCGCGTCGCGTTCGGGTTCGCGTGGTGGCTCGCGTGGTGGCCGCGGGCGTTCGTCGCGTGGTGGTTCGTCGTCTTCTTCTGACGCGTCGCGTTCGCGCGGGTCGCGTCGCGGCTCCCAGGACGGCGATCGCACGCTGAACGCCGGCAAGGGCGGTCGTTCCGACCGCGGCACGCGTGGCCGTGGCCGCGGCGAGCACTCGCAGCATGCGGGTGAGGCATCTGAGGGCGCGCCCCGCGCCCGCAAGCGCATCCGCCGCCGCAAGGGCGGCGAGTGAGGCGCTAGCGCACCGCGTTGATACGACATGCGGAGGGGTCCGAGCCGAAAGGCTTGGGCCCCTCCCCCGTTTGGGCCTCAGGGCGCGGCAAGATTCAACCTGATCGGGAACATTCAACCCGTTAGGGAAGATTCAACCCGATCAGAAGCGGTTGAATCTTCCCGATCGGGTGCAACACCTCATCGGTAACAAGCTTGCGCGCGGGTTTACTCGCTGACACTGCACATGCCGGCGTCCAACAGGCCCAGGCCACGCAGCATTGCACCCAGCAGACGATAGATAGCTGGTACCGGTGGCATCCAACAGGCCCAGGCCGCGCAGCATTGCACTAGATACAGCAGCAATGCACTAGATAGGAGAGCGTTGCACTGCCTGCTATCCAGTGCAACGCTGCGCTAACTAGTGCAATACCACTGGCCAACAAGCCCCATCGTGGACAAGCTGCTCCATAACAGCTCCAACAAGCATCCGGCAGGTCCAGGCCGCACAGCGCTGCACCACTTGGAAACAAGCCCTCGTGCGGCGCCCCGCGCCCTTAGCTCCCACAACGACCCTTCGGCCAAACCACAGCAGCTAGCCCTGCACCAGCTAGGGAGCATTACACCAGTTAGGGAGCATTACACCACCTCCGAGCTGGTGTACTACCCCGCTAAGTGGTGTAACACCACTTGGTAACAAGCCGCACTGCGGAGACCCGCCCCGACTCGCCAGTCAAAGCGCAAGGCAACGCAGCTCAGCGACGACTGAAGAGGCGACTCGCGACCGAGAAACACGCGCCGACGACAAGGCCACTGACAGCAGTACTCATTAGCCACAAGATCACTCATCACCGGTACACTAAATACCGAAGTTCAGAGGAGAATCCACCAAGTTACGCAACCCTAATCCGAAGAGCTCGTACGAGATTTCCCCCAGCTTTTATTCAGACTCTCTTTTATGAACGGCAATCAGCCCACTAGCTTCAAAACTGGTATTAAGAAATCAAGAAATCACACACTCATGACACCCAGAGTCAAGACACATCCGAAAACTTGGGCATTTTATTAACGAGGGGCAGAACAAAGCTACTCAACAAGGCAAGCACACCGAGGGTAGCCGCAAACGAGAAGGCAACATTATACAAGGGAACTAAATCAGCAAATTTACTACCACCCTCTTCACAAGCCTTCTGAACACACCCCCACACCAAGGCGTACGAATCAATCATCCTCGGAAGAAGAAGACCAATCACACCAAGACAAGCAAACGTAACGTACGAGAATCCCTTTTCCCCTCTCCGGCTCCCAAGCAGAGAAATTTGCACCGAAACAGACACGACAAAGATTACAAAAGTAATCATAGGCTCAATGAGCGAAACACTTCCACTCAATTCACCAATGGCTATAACTAGCGAATCTGTTGGCATGATATTCAAAAAGAAAACTAGAGCACCAAGAACAAATGCAAGATAGGTAGCTTTTAAATAATACACTCCTTTCGCACCGTCAAACGACCAGAGAACATGAACAAGGACTGACGAAAGCAGGGCTAAAAGCACGAACATCCTTGCGATCCCAACATGCCTAAAACCCTCCCAAGCACAACATCCCACAGCAATAAGAAGCAGAACAGTTGCAGTTGCATAAAAGATAATCTTCCAAGTCTTCGATGACTGAATCGTTTTAACGCTCATGGGAGCACTGTATCACACATATGAATCTTACATAACGTGCTAACCCTTGGTTTAGCAAGGGAAACTAACCTTACAGTTACTCCTACGCGTTCACCGCCCCACGTCTGGCAGATTCAGCTCCACCAGGACCGGGTTCAAGCGGACCCATTCGACCGCCAGGGTCGTGATCTCGTCGACGTCGCCGGTGTTCATGCTGCGCGCCTTCAGGGAGGCGACGGCGGCCTCGGCGCGGGACAGAGAATCAGGCGGCAGCGAAACGCCGGAGGAGACAACACGCAGATACTGGTCCATCAGCTTCCCAAAAGAGCGATCCCAGTTGATACCACCGTTGTCGTAGACCTCGTGACCGACGCGCCCCGCAATGCGGATAACCTCGCCCTGTAGCGTCCGGCACTGGCCACTGTCGGGTACAAGCAGATCCCACAGCTCCCCATACTGCCGCAGTGCAGGCACGGACGGATCCAGCTCCATCCGCTCCCCCACGACGGGCGCGCGCTGCGCCTCGCGCTGCTCCACCCCGAACATGGCGCACAGCTCCGACAACGCAGCCGAGGCCTCGTCGACCTGCGACTGCGAAAGGTGGTCCGGCAGACCGTGCGTGATGAACGTGCAGCGCGTCCGGTCCATCGACCGCAGTGCGGTCGGCACACCCTCACCAACGGGTACTCCAACGGACAGAAGCAACCGAATCACCGCGAGCGCGCGTGGGGCGTCCAGGAAGTTGTGCCAGGACACCACACGTTCTCAACAAGCGTCGCCTTCCCGTACACCCTCGAATCAGCAACAACCAGCGGGTCCGCGCCCCACGACATCATCCGCGACACGTCGGCAACGGGAAAACGCTCGACGACGTTAAACAACGCCGTCTGGTCGGAAGTATCGCGCGCATTGATGTCGCCTCCGCGAGCGATCAGCAACGGGATCTGGTCGAGGCATCGCGCCCAAACGCGCGCGTGGATCGGGGTGCATTCGTACCGATCACGCGAGTTGATATCCTCGCCCCGCACCAGCAGGAGGTCCGTGATCTCCGCGGAGGCCGGGAAATGCATGAGCCGCGACTCGTAGGCGGAGCCCCGCAGGTACGGACCGACCTCGCAGCGTTCGACCGCGCGCGACGGCCTCGATGCCCCCGGTTGCAATGATCTGCTCGATGTCCGCGGGCAGGGTCTTGCGCAGGGGCATGCCTACTCGCCTCTCTGAGTTCCTGGGGCCAGCCTCACCGTGTTCCTACTCCCCGTCCGCACCCGAAGCCCCATGCGGCTCACTCCTCTTCCGACACCGTCAAGATGCTCGTCGCCCCCTCGGTGAGAACCCGCTCGACGACGCCCGGCAGGCGCGTGGGCACTTCGCGCCGACGCAGCGCCATGAGTCGCATGCGCGTCCACGGGGAGACCCGCACGCTTTCGGGCCAGCGGGTGGAAACGTACTGGACCGCATCCACAACCTCCAGGTGCCGCGTCGAGTTGCCCACGCGCACCCACAGTTCCGCTTCCCCTTTGCCTTTGGGGCCCCTCAGGTAGACGGGGTGCGGCGAAGGCGGAATGGTCACGCGGCACACCTCTTGACGCTCATAGCCGTCCTGCGGGTCCGTGGCCTCGGCGAAGTCGAGCCGGGGAAGCGTGGCGGCGTTGGTCCCCATTCGCTGTCTCCACAGGTCGCGGATCCACAGTTCGAAGCGATCGGCGTCCGGGGTCTTGAGGGTCGCATAGTCGGGGCCGAGGCCGATGAGCCGCCCATCGTCGTCGACGCCGATGAGGAGCGTGCCGCCACCGGAGTTCATGAAGGCGGCGACGGTCTTGGCGATCACGGTCTCGATTGCGTCGTCGCGCTTGCCGACGCGCATGTTCCAGCGGGCACTCGACTTGAACTCGAGGGAGTCGGATTCGCCGAGCTTGGCGACCTCGGCGATGGGGTCGAGGCCGGGGCGCGGATGCAGGTACGCGGCGATCAGGGCGACCACGATGACGACGACGAGGGCAACCAACGCGGCAACGCCGATCATGCCGGGTTTCCACAGGTCACCAGAGTCGAAGATCCAACCGGCAAACACCAGACCGCCCCACAGGCCGGCCAATCCGGTCAGGGTCGCCGACGCGGTGGACATCGTCATGCGGTTCTTCAGGACCCGGCGCACTGCGACGCCGATCAGCCACGCGATGAGGACCAGGACCTGCTGGATGAACACCATCCAGATCAGGTCAGGGCTCGCTGGAACGAATGAGCCGTTCGTTGTTTCCACGGGCGTCCTTTCGGGTTTCGATGTTTATCGCTCCTAAGACATCATAGAAAACTGAACGAATCCTCAAAGCCCGGCGCACGTTCCCTCGAAGCCGCGCAAGCAGGCGCTCCCTCCGTGTCGTGGTAGCACGCCGTGAGGTTGCCGGCGTAGGACGTGGGGCCGAGGCCCTCCCTCCGCGTCGGGGTAGCACAGTCCCGCCAGGAATTGATTTCGAGGGGCCGACCGAACCCTCCGCCCTCGCTGTCCCGGCCCACGGCCCCGGCCCACGGCTGGGGCCGCGGGCCGGGACGAGGCTCACCCCATCAGCTTGAAGGCCGCGCCAAATCCCACGAGCAGGTTCGCACTCGCGTGGAACGCCCAGCCGGGCAGGATCGAGCCCCCCGCGCCCTTCTCGTTGACCCACCCGACGATCCAGCCATTGGCACCCGTGAGAGCGCCGATGATCAGGAGTTGGATCGGGCGAGCGAATGAGGCGAACAGCGCGACCGGGACGATCCCGGCGAGGCCGAGCCCCGCGAAACGCTCGGCGGGCACGTCCCCCGACATGGATTGAAGGAGCGCGGTTGAGACAACCCCGACGAGCACCCATGCGAGGACTTTTGCCGCTACCTGTACCCGGCTCGCGCTCCAGGTCGGCCTACGCAGGCCGATCCACGCGGCAAAGCCGACGCTGCGTCACGCAGTCAGTGCCCACCACGCGAGGGGAAGCACGAGGATCAGGCCAAGCTGGACGAAAGCACTGAGCGCTGACGATAGCAGTAACATTGAAACCTCCTATGACTGGCTCGCGCACGCGCGAGGACGGGTGACGATCTCGATGACGCCGACGGTTGGCGTGCCGCTGGCTCGCGCACGCGCGAGGACGGGTGATACTAGCGAAGGGACGTGTGCTTCTCGATCGAGCGGGAGGCCCACAAGCCCAGGATCAGGGCGAACAGGGGCACGAGGACATAGGAGCCAATGCCGATGACGTTCGGTTGGCCGTCGGTTCCCATCGTTGCCCGGTACGAGGTCCACATGATCTCGGTCGAGAAGTGGCCATCAGTCGTGACGGACAGCGGAAGGAAGAACGTGCCAACCGTGGAAAGCACCTGGTTCACGATGTACAGCAGGACGAAACCGATGATGGGAGCGCCGAAGCCGAAGTGGTTGAAGCGTCCTTCCGCACCGATCGTCATGGCGGCACAGGCCTGCACGACCCACGACATCGCAAGGATGAGCTGCGCGGCGATCATGAGTGCCACGGTGGAGGTGGGTATTCCAGCCACGAGGGAACGGGGCCCGGCGGTGTATTCAGCAAGACTGATGCCATCGGCCCACGCAGCTGCTGCGGCGACGACAACAACTCCGCCAACGGCCAATACACACGCCAGGAGACACTCGATCACCATCCGGGCGATCTTCGCGCAGAAGATGGCCGTGCCGGAGATGGGCAGGCTCATCGTGAAGTATCCGCGCTGCCCGTAGAGGGTCTTCCAGTAGTCGGCCAGGGCCGCGATCGCGCAGGCGACCGGTGTGAGCGCGCACAGGGCGTAGGCGAGGATAGCGGTGGAGCCGCTGATCCCCGGCAGCCCCGCGGCGACGATTCCCGCGGCAACCGCGATAACAGCGATAAACGCCCCGAAGGAGCGCCCGTCCGCGACGGCGCGTGACCGGATTTCGTAGGCAAGCAGTTTGGCGTACATCAGCGGTACTCCTTCCGGAAGATGGCGTCGAGGGAATCGCCGTGGGTGGCCCGCAGGTCGTCCGCGTCGCCCTGCAGGAGGACCTGTCCGTCCTTCATGAAGATCGCGTAGTCGACGAAGTGCTCGATGTCGGAGATGAGGTGGGTGGACATGATGAGCAGCGAGGCGGGGTCGAATTCGCGCAGGATGCCGTCGAGGATGACGTCGCGCGTCGCCGGGTCGACGCCGCTGATGGGTTCGTCGAGCAGGTAGACGCGGGCGCGCCGGGACATGATGAGGCTGATCTGGAGCTTCTCCCCCATGCCTTTGCTCATCTGGCCGAGGCGGCGATCGGTGGGCAGACCGAAGAAGTCGACCATCGAGGCGGCCTTGTCGGCGTCGAAGTCAGCGAAGAACGTGGAGTAGACGCGGATCGCGTCCGCAGCGGTCCAGTCGGTGTTCAGGAAGTCGGCGTCAGGCAGGTAGGAGACGATCGCCTTGGTGGCGACGCCGGGCGCATGCCCGTCGATGGTCACGGTGCCCGTGTAGTCGGAGAGGACTCCAGCGAGGATCTTGAGCAGCGTGGTCTTGCCGCAGCCGTTGGGGCCCATGAGGCCGACGATGTGTCCGGATTCGAGGCTCAGGTTGTAGTCGCGCAGGGCGGGGGTGGAGCGGTAGCTTTTCGTCAGGCCAGTGACCTGGACGAGGCCGGGGCCGGCCACGCTCGCGTCTGTGGGTTGGGTGGTCATGAGAGTGTGTCCTCCTGGGTTACAGGTCCGCGTTCCAGTGTTCATCGACGAGGCCGTGGGCACCGTCGCGGTCGACGCCGAGGGCGCGGCAGGCGCGGATGAAGGCGTCGGCCGCAGCGCGTGCATCCTCCTGGCGGAGAGCATGCAACGCAGTGTCGTCGGTGGTGACATATCGTCCGGCCGTCCGTTTGGGGACGGTGAGTCCTTCGTCGTCGAGGGCGGCGAGGGCTCGCTGGACGGTGTTGGGGTTGGTGCCGGCCTCGATGGCGAGGTCGCGGACGGAGGGGATCTTCTGGCCGGGCTTCCACGTGCCGTCGGTGATACGGGCGCGGAAGTTGTCGGCCAGCTGGATCCAGATGGGGCGGGTGTCATCGATGCGCATCGACGCGTCCCTCCTATCTTACTGTATTAATACACTAATACAATGACACAGATGCCCAACTGTGTCAACCCTCTAATACAGTTGGGCCACATGCTGACACACACGCTCCACTCACAGACAACAGGGGAGGCCCGGAACCATGCGATTCCGGGCCTCCCCTACGCGATTGCGTCAGTCGATCGGCTCACCCTCGATGCGCCAGACCTCGCGAGCGTAGTCGGAGATCGTGCGGTCCGAGGAGAAGCGGCCGGAGCGGGAGATGTTCGCCCACACGCGAGCGTTCCAGGCCTTCTGGTCGCGGTAATCGGCGGCCATGCGATCCTTGGTCTCGCGGTACGCGGCGAAGTCGCCCAGGACGTAGTACACGTCGGCCGGGTCGTAACCACCCTCGAGGATCGAGTGGCGGATGTCGTGGAACCAGCCGGAGTTGGAGTCGTCGAGCGTGCCGTCGGTCAGGGCGTCGATGACGCGCTTGAGGCCGGGGACGTTCTCGTAGTGCCAACGGGGGTCGTAGTGGCGACGCAGCTCGGGCAGCTCATCGTCGGTCGCACCGAAGATGTAGGCGTTGTCCGCACCCACGGCCTCGAGAATCTCAACGTTCGCGCCATCCAGGGTGCCCAGGGTCAGGGCGCCGTTCATCATGAACTTCATGTTCGACGTGCCCGAGGCTTCCTTACCAGCCATCGAGATCTGCTCGGAGACGTCAGCGGCGGGGATGATGTGCTCGGCGGGTGAGACGTTGTAGTTGTGGACGAAGACGACCTTGATGCGGCCGTTGATGTCCTCGTCGTTGTTCACCAGCTCCGCGATGGCGTTGATGAGCTTGATGATGGCCTTGGCGCGGATGTAGCCGGGGGCAGCCTTCGCGCCGAAGATGAACACGCGGTTGGGGGTGTCCAGCGTCGGGTCATCCTTCATGCGGAAGTACAGGTCCAGGACGTAGAAGGCGTTGAGCAGCTGGCGCTTGTACTCGTGCAGACGCTTGATCTGAACGTCGAAGATCGCGTCGGAGTCGATCTCGACACCCTCGCGCTCCTTGACCCACGCGGCGAAGTCAACCTTGTTGGCATGCTTGATCTCAGCCAGGCGCTTGAGCACGTCGTCGGTGCCGGCCTCGGTGAAGTCAGAGAGCACGGTGAGGTCGCGGACCCACGCGTCGGAGCCGGCGACCTCGTCGAGAAGGGCGGCCAGGCGGGGGTTGCACTGCTTGAGCCAGCGGCGCGGGGTCACGCCGTTGGTCTTGTTGTTGAAACGCTCGGGCCAAATCGCGTACCACTCCTTGAGGGTGTCGCGCTTGATGATCTCCGTGTGAAGGGCGGCGACGCCGTTGATGGAGTAGGACGCGTAGCAGGCGATCCAGGCCATGCGCACGGTGTTGCCCGAGACGGGTGCCATGTAGTCGATGGTGCCCTGGTCGAGGCCGCGCTCGGCCATGTCAATGCGGAAGCGGCGGTCGATCTCGCGGACAATCTCAGAGATGCGCGGGAACAGGCGGTCGAAGATGTGAGTATCCCAGGTCTCGAGGGCCTCGGCCAGAACCGTGTGGTTCGTGTAGGCGAAGGTCTTGGAGACGACCACCCAGGCCTCTTCCCAGCCGAGGCCGTGCTCATCCATGAGGATACGCATGAGCTCGGGGATGGCGAGGACCGGGTGGGTGTCATTGAGCTGGACGGCGTTGTACTCGGCGAAGCCATTCAGGTCGGTGCCGTGGTGACGCACGTAGTTCTCGACGATCTCCTGCAGGGAGGCGGAGCAGAAGAAGTACTGCTGACGCACGCGCAGGACCTTGCCCTCGAACGTGGTGTCGTTGGGGTACAGGACGCGGGAGATGTCCATGGTGCGCTCACGGTCGATGATGGCGTCGGTGAAGCGCTGGGAGTTGAAGGCGTCGTAGTCGAACTCTTCGATGGGCTCGGCCTTCCACAGGCGCAGGGTGCCCACGTTCTTGGTGCCGTAGCCGGTGATCGCGATGTCGTAGGGGACGGCGCGCACGGTCAGGTCGGCGTAGGAGACAATGCGGGAGCGCTCTTCGCGGCGGGTCACGAAGGGGTAGCCCTCCTCCATCCACGGGTCGGGATGCTCGGTCTGGAAGCCGTTGTCGAAGAGCTGCTTGAACAGGCCGTAGCGATACAGGATGCCGTAGCCGCGCACGGGCAGGTCGAGGGTGGCGCAGGAGTCGAGGAAGCAGGCGGCGAGGCGGCCGAGGCCACCGTTACCGAGAGCGGCATCGGGCTCCTCTTCGAGGACCTGACCGAGGTCGAGGCCGTAGGCGGCGAGGGCTTCGCGAGCCTTCTCGACGAGGCCGAGGTTCGACAGGTTGTTGAGCAGGGCTCGACCCATGAGGAACTCGGCGGAGAAGTAGTGTTCCTGACGGCCCTTGGCGTAACGCTCCGTGGTGGCGGCCCAGTTATCGGCGATCTGATCGACGATTGCGGCGGACAGACCCTGCCACACCTCCATCAGGGTCGAATCTTCAACGGGGCGTCCAGAGGTCGCACGCACATGAGAGGGCAGCGACTGCGTCAGATCCAGCGTCATACGATTTCCTTTTTTGTAACTGCGCCATGCCCGCCGCGAGCAGCGAGCGCCCCGGGTCGGGGCTGGCCTCAACTCTAGAGGGTAGCGATTGCGCAGCTCAATTCCCTGCTCTGACACAGCTCTGGGAGAAACCCCACCCCCACCTACGTGACGGAATACACCCACATGAGCACACCCATGACCAAAGGCCCAGATCGACGCCAATTTGTCAACCCGAAACAAACCCCACCAGCACGAAGACGAGCCGGGTTCACTCAATGATTTTTCGCAAACGTAGGACATGGTCAACATTCATCCACTAAGGTTCTCTTGTCGCCAACACTGACCAAACTAACAATAGACCGAAAGGCCAGTACTCTTTGGACTGAACCAGCACCACCCCGAGGACAACGATGAAACCGATGCATAGGCTGACCATGTCAACAGCCCTGAGTGCCGCCGTTGCGACGACCCTGATCGCAGGCCCGGCCATGGCCTCGCCCTCCGACGAGAATCAGCCCACGGGCCCCGGCACCGCTAACGGCGATAAGTCCACCGCATGCCGCGCCGACTGGACCGCCGCGGCGATCCTCGATACGGACATCCTGGCCCACCACCCCGAGCTCGTGTCCAAGGACGCGATCACCCGTAACACCGACGGCTCCGTCAACAAGATCGCCACCGGCTCGAACAACGGCTACACCTCGAGGATCTCGACCAATTTCAACACCGAGACCTACAAGGCTCCGGGCATGTTCGAGGCCAACCACTGGATCGCCGGTTCCACCCAGAGCTGGCGTTTCCCCGTGGACACGAAGAACAAGCCGGCCGCCGGCACGACGATCACCGTCGACCTGCTCGACGACATGGCCGACACTAAGTTCATCGGCAAGCTCGAGACCCGCGCGGGCCTCAACGCGTACATGCAGGCCTGGGGCCCTCGTGAAGCCGAGTACACGTGAAATGACGGCGACTTCACCGCCACCAAGACGGATGAAGCGAAGAACATCTGGACCATCACGCTGAACAAGGGCCTCGATGGCAACACCGGCACGATCTTCCAGTTCACGGGCGACTTTCCCGAGGGCGCCGAGTCCTCGACCGCGTCCGCCAACCTGGTGGGCGCCCAGTTCCCGGCCGACGGCCAGGTGTGCGGCGACCTGCCCACCCCCGAGACGCCCGAGCTCACCCCGTGCCAGGTCACCACGGTGGACCGCACCGTGTGGAGCCCCTACTCGCACGACATCAACGAGCGCTCGAAGTACTCCAGCTCCTGGGGCTCGGATGAGCCCACGTGGGGCGAGGCCAACGCCGACGGCTGGTTCACCTCCCGCGGCGAGGCGAAGGCCGGCGACTCGCGCACCCTGCGCCTGTGCGGCGCAGCCCACAAGGACTTCACCAACGCGACGCTGACGCTCAAGGCCGTCCAGGGCCTGACGTTCGACGCCTCGACGATCAACGCGATCTCGGCCCCCGGTGCTGGCGCGCTGAAGGATAGCGGCTTCACGAACACCGTCGAGGGCCTGGGCGACATCCAGGTGAGCATGACACCCTGACCGGCGAGACCCTCGAGGGCTCCCCGATCCTGGCCCCGATCGTCCTGCACAACTGGCTGACGGGCACGGACAGCGAGTGCACGGTTCCCTCCGAGGAGCCGACCACACCGGCACCGTCGGATTCTCCGACGCCCGAGGCAACAACCCCCGCTCCTGCACCGTCCGCGACCCCTAGCGACAACCTCGCTCGCACGGGCGCTGACACCCCGATGCTGGCCGGTGCGGCCATCATGGCGGGCTTGGCAGGCCTGGGAGCGCTGACTCTGCGTCGCCGTCAGCGCTAAGCGTTATCCCCTGCATGGGAGCGCCCCTGCGGGGGCACTGCCCGCAGGGGCGCATCAACAGGAAAGTGGCACCCCTCGATGGAGCGGTGCCACTTTCCATCACCGGTTCAACATGAGGGCTCAATTCATGGTGACTTTCGGTACTCCCATTGTGCCTGTGACGCACGCATCAAATCAAGGCGAAACGGGTATCTTTCGGTGCAAATTCGAGGTTCTTAGGTGCACATTTGTGCATCAATGATCGTCGACCTGCGCAAACTAGACAAAACGCGGGCCCGCTCTTATCGAGCGGGCCCGCGGTGCTTGTCAGGCGAAGACGCCTCAGTGACGCTTGTGAGCAATCACGAGGGTCACGCCACCAGCCAGGGCGATGACGCCAGCGCCAGCGGCGATCGAAGCGGCAGAACCGGTGTTCGCCAGGGTCGGGGCAGCCCCACCCTGAGCACCGGACGAAGCCGGAGCGTTCGTGTTGCAGATGCCGCCACGAGCGGACACAGGAGCCGGGCCGTTGCCGGTTGCAATCTGGCCGCGGGTGGACACGCCAGCGTTGCCGACGGGGCGGGAGACCGCGCCTGCGCCACCCTGACCAGTGCAGGCCGTGTCGTGTCGCGGCGTTCTCCCCCACCCTACAACACTTCCTGACCGATACGCACAGATTTCCACAAATCACGCATCGGCGAGTCGCACTCCGCTCTTTCGTGAGGCATTCATCGACTCCGCCGCGATGGAAAACCGCCAGGTCAGGAGAGCTTCGCAGCCGCGATGAACTGGAAGATTCCCTCCATGATGAGCTGCGTCGCAATGGCCGCCAGCAACAGACCAGAGATCTTTGTCAGCAGCATGATGCCGCCGGGACCCAGGAGCCGGGAGACCACCAGGGAAAAACGCATGGTGAGCCACATGACGACATGGGCCAGGACTACGGCGACGATCACCGCAATCCACGAGCCGACGTTTGTGCCGGCCTGCCCGACGGCCACCATGACGGCGACGATCGAGCCGGGGCCGGCGAGCAGCGGCGTACCCAGCGGGACGAGCGCGACGTTGACGCCCTCGTCCCCCGTATCGGGCGTCGATGAATCGGTACCCATGAGGAGTTCCATGGCGACCAGGAAGAGCAGGACGCCGCCCGAGAGCTGCAGAGCCTCCATAGAAATATGCAGGAGGCGCAGGATCTGCCCGCCCAGGATCGCAAAGGTCAGGATGACGCCGAAGGAGACGGAGGTCGCCTGGATGGCGGCGCGGCGCTGCTTGGGCTGGGAGTAACGGGCGGTGAGGCCCAGGAAGACGGGCACGGTCCCGATGGGGTCCATGATGACCGTCAGCGTCGCGAATGCAGTCGCGAAGAGCGTGACGTCGAAGAGGCTCACGGCTCGACCACCTCGATGGCGCCTTGCGCGATGACCTCGGCGATCACCTGCGGGTCCGTCGTGTTTTCGCCAATGCGGTTCGGCTTGCCCGTCCCGTGGTAGTCGGAGGAGCCGAACATCGCCAGGCCCATCTCGCGGGCCATGCGCTCGACGTCGGCGCGATCCTCGGGCGCGTGGTCGCGGTGGTCGCGCTCGATACCGAAGAGTCCGGCCGCCGCCATGTCGGCGATGACGGACTCGGGCAGAAGCCGCTGGCGCTTGCGAGCGCGGGGGTGGGCGAGAACGGGCACTCCCCCGGCCTCGCGCACGCAGCGCACGGCCTCGACCGGGTCGGGCGCCCAGTGGTGCACGTAGTACGGACCCGACGGGTGCAGGGCCTTGACGAAAGCGGCGCTGCGGTCGGGGAAGGCACCGGCGGCGACGAGCGCGTCGGCGATGTGCGGGCGCCCCACGGGTCCGCCCTCGGGCGCGAAGGAAAGGACGTCCTCCCACGTGATCGGGTAGTCCGCCGACAGGTTCTCCACCATGCGTAGGGCGCGCGTCTCGCGATCCTCGCGGGTCCGGCGGAAATTATCGACGAGGCCGGGGCTGGTCGGGTCAAAAAGGTATGCCAGCAGGTGCACAGTGATCCCCGAGGACGAACACGACATCTCGACACCCCGGATGAGGCTCACGCCGGTGCTCGCGACGGCTGCTGCGGCCTCGTCCCATCCGGTCGTCGTATCGTGATCGGTCAGCGCGATGGCGTCCAGTCCGGCCTGCGCGGCGATCGCCAGGAGCTGGGCGGGCGTATCCGTCCCATCGGAATACGCGCTATGGGTATGGGGGTCAATTCGCTTCACCATTTGAGATTACCCCATTAATCCCATCACACAACCGCGTACGCGAAAGGCCGCCGCGAGCGCCTCACGCCCTCGTCAAAAA
Organism: uncultured Actinomyces sp.; assembly: GCA_938041695.1. Taxonomy (GTDB): domain Bacteria; phylum Actinomycetota; class Actinomycetes; order Actinomycetales; family Actinomycetaceae; genus Pauljensenia. Next base: position 3,600 of record CALISI010000030.1, on the reverse strand, counting down.
CCGGTTCTTGCCCGATCTTGACCGTGTTCTTTTGCACGTTCTCTCACTGCGGCCCACACGATACTGACCGCCGGCTCACCTGCAGCGGTCAGCTGCCGAGTGTAGGAAACTGACATCACACGGCCGTTTGGCCTCCCTCAACACCGATTGGAGTACATGCTGTGTCTGACAATGATCAGACCCCGGTGTCCACCGCGACCGACGCGGGAGATGCTGGGTACAACAAGGCTCTGAAAAACCGACACATCCAGATGATCGCCATCGGCGGCTCGATTGGCACCGGCCTGTTCCTGGGAGCGGGCGGCCGTCTGGCCCAGGGTGGCCCTGTGCTTGCGCTGTCCTATGCGGTGTGCGGGGTCTTCGCGTTCCTGATGGTCCGCGCCCTGGGCGAACTCGCGGTTCGTCGCCCCTCCTCGGGCGCGTTCGTGTCCTACGCCCGCGAATTCCTGGGTGAGAAGGGCGCGTTCGTCACCGGCTGGTTCTTCTTCCTGGACTGGGCCGTCACGGTCATGGCCGACATCACTGCGGTCGCCGTCTACATGCACTACTGGAACATGTTCCAGGGCGTCCCGCAGTGGGTCATCGCCCTCATTGCGCTCGCCCTCGTGTTCGTTCTGAACATGCTCAGCGTCAAGGCCTTTGGCGAGGCGGAGTTCTGGTTCGCGTTAATCAAGGTCGCCACGATCCTCATCTTCATGGGCGTGGCCATCTGGGCAATCCTCACGCAGGCGCCCGTCGGCGAGTACACCGCGGGTGTGCACAACATTGCCGAGTCCGGCGGCTGGTTCCCCGCCTCTCTGCCCGTTGTCTTCGCCCTGACCCTGGGCGTCGTCTTCGCCTTCGGCGGCACCGAGATGGTGGGCGTCGCGGCCGGCGAGGCCAAGAACGCCGCGACAATTCTGCCCAAGGCCATCAACTCGATGGTCATCCGCATTTTCTTCTTCTACGTCGGCTCCGTAACGCTCTTCGCATTCGCGCTGCCCTACACCGCCTACTCTCGCGACGAGTCCCCCTTCACGACGTTCTTCTCCGGCATCGGCGTGCCCCACGCAGCTGACATCATGCAGGTCGTCGTCCTGACCGCGGCCCTGTCCTCGCTCAACGCCGGCCTGTACGCGACCGGTCGCACGCTGCGTTCGATGGCGCTCGTGGGTGAAGGCCCGCGCTTCGCGTCGCGCCTGAACAAGAACCACGTGCCCTACGGCGGCATCATCATCACCGCCTCGCTCGGCCTGCTGGGCGTCCTGCTCAACGCCCTCGTTCCGAGCAGCGCCTTCGAGATTGTCATGAGCCTGGCGGGCATCGGCATCGCCGGCACATGGGCGATGATCCTCATCACGCACCTGGCGTTCCTGCGCAAGGTCAAGCGCGGAGAGACGCAGCGTCCGCAGTTCCGCATGCCCGGCGCCCCCTACACCAACTACCTGGCGCTGCTCTTCTTCGCAGTGGTCGTCGGCTCGAACGTCATGACCTTTGAAGGCCGCGCAACCCTCGCACTCTTCGGTGTGGTCGTCGTCCTCATGGTCGCGGGCTGGTACTTCGTGCGCGGGCGCGTCGGCAACCTGACCGACGAGGCCGCCGCCTCGCTCCAGGGTGACGAGACCCTGGTGTCGGGCGACTGATCGAACGAAAGGACTGACCGTGCGTCTTCACGTCACGTATGCCGGTGGAACCATCGGCATGGTCGATTCCCCCGAGGGGCTGCGTCCCGGTGCGGACCTGCAGGGGTGGTTTGGATCCCAGCTGGAGGGCATCGAGCTGGCGTCGAACATTTCCATGTCGACGCTGGACCCGCTCATCGACTCCTCGGAGGCCACCCCCGAGGACTGGCAGGCCATCATCGACGACATTAACGCGCACGCCGACGAAGCAGACGCCTTCTTGGTCCTGCACGGCACGGACACGATGGCCTATTCGGCAGCTGCCCTGTCCTACGCGCTGGCGAGCATGGGCAAGCCTGTCGTCCTGACCGGCTCCCAGTACCCGCTCGGCGTCGTCGGCTCGGACGCGTCGGCGAACGTCACTGGCGCGCTACGCGCAGCGATTTCGCCGCGCGCTCGCGGGGTCATGCTGTTCTTCGGGCACAAGCTCCTGGCGGGCAACCGCGCCACGAAAACCTCGTCGTGGGCCTTCCGCGGCTTCGAGTCGCCCTCCGTGTCCCCGATGGCGCGCACGGGCGCCCCGTGGCGCTGGTACGGCGCGCCCCATCCGGGCACCGGCTGGACCGATCCCAGCCCGTACACGCGCCAGGATGTCGCCGTCATCGACGTGGTTCCCGGCATGAGCGCCGCGCGCCTGCGCGCGATGACGACGCCCCACCCGGACGCGGTCATCCTGCGCACCTTCGGCGTGGGGAACATCCCCGCGTCCGAACCGGGCCTCGTGGACGTCCTGACCGAACTCGCCCAGGCCGAGGTGCCGATCATCGTCGCCTCCCAGTGCTACCAGTCCGAGGTCATGCTCGGCCACTACGAGGCCGGAAACGCCCTCGCGCAGCTGGGCGCGATCGGCGCGCACGACATGACGCTCGAAGCCCTCTACGCCAAGACCGTCTTCCTGCTCTCGCAGGGCAAGCGCGGCGCGGACTTCAAGCGTTGGATGGACCTGTCCATCGCGGGGGAACTCACCCTCCAGGACTGATCGGCTCCCACCTGACCTACCCCGGCCTCGTCCCCGCGCCCACCGCGCGATGGGAACGAGGCCGGGGTTTGTCATGACCATCAGCTCCTCCCTCGGGGCCGAGCGGCCCTAGAATAGTGACCATGAGTGAAGAAGCCTCCCAGTCCATGGCCGACCGCGGCCAAAACCGATCCCGCCAGCCTCAGTCCTCTGCCTTCCGTGACTTCATTGGCACCGGGTGGGGGCCTCGCCCCTCCGAGCTGCCCGAGCGCGAGCGCGTCGCCGACTTCCTGACCGACCGCGCCCTCAAGGCCGGTGCGCCCTTCCCAGGCGAGCGCCTCGTCGTGCCTGCGGGGCCCTACAAGGTCCGCTCGAATGACTGCGACTACCGTTTCCGCGCGCACTCCGCCTTCGCGCACCTGTCGGGCCTGGGCGGCGAGAAGGAGCCGGACACCGTCCTGGTGCTGGATCCGAACGAGGACGGCAGCCACACACCCCTGCTCTTCTTCAAGCCCCGCGCCTCGCGTTCCTCCAAGGAGTTCTACGCGGACGCCCGCTACGGCGAATTCTGGGTGGGCGCGCGCCCCTCGCTCGAGGAGCTGAGCGCACAGACCGGCCTGGAGACCCGCCACATCGACACGCTGCGCGACGTGCTGGCTAAGGACGCCGGGACCGTGCAGCTGCGCGTCGTGCGCGGCGTGGATGCGAACGTCGAGGCCATGGTGAACGAGGTGCGCGCCCAGGCCTCCCTGCCCGCGGGCGAGGATGCCCGCAAGGAGGACGAGGCCCTCGAAGAGCATCTGTCGGAGATCCGCCTCATCAAGGACGCGTTTGAGCTGGACGAGATGATCCGCGCGGTCGAGGTCACCAAGGCCGGCTTCGAGGACATCATCCGCGTCCTGCCGCGCGCCGTGGGCCACCGCCGCGGCGAGCGCGTCATTGAGGGCGCATTCCGAGCGGTCGCCCGAGAAGAAGGCAACG
>CALISI010000029.1 GCA_938041695.1 uncultured Actinomyces sp. | reverse complement strand
ATCGGCTACTGGCGTCGGCGCACAACCCGATAACACAGAGGGGACCGTGCCACACACGGGACGGCCCCCCCGAGTATCGCTCAGGCGAGACTACTTCGTGCGGTTCGCACAGTAGTACTCGATGAGAGCTCGAGTCGACTGATCCTGCGCACACCGGCAAGCACCCAGGTTACATACCAATACAAATCCTTTGGATGGCAGACCGAACTAGCTTGTCACACAGGAGCGATGAGCCTACAATGACACAGCATGACAGACAACATATCCCCCGCCGTTGGAGAGCAAGAACTCGCAGCCCCCTCCCCAACAGTTCTCGACATTTACGTCGTCTGGCATCCTCGCGACCATGCCGGTAAGGACGTGTTCAACGAGCTGGTCACGCACTACCACTCTGAGCACTTCTCTGGTCTAGCCGGCAGCGCAATCGAGGTTTTCTCTCGGTCCTTTCCCCTAACCCCCGAGACCGAGACCCCCTGTCCCATTGCAACGCGCGACAGACAAGTCGGTAACGGGATCGACAGCACAGACATTTCTGACCGGCGCACGCCAGCCAACACCGCCTCTCCATTCACGGTCATCATTCCAGTCATCGGCCGCCACATGATCAGCGCGGCACACGACAACAACAGCGACTGGGCTTCCTACCTGAGGAGTCTGTGCACGGTTCGCGACGACGCATTGGCCTCTCACTCACCCCATCTGCTCGTAGTGCCCATCATCGACACTAAGGGCCTCAATACATCCGGCGAAGTCATCAGCTCCCTCACGGATCGGCAGGGCATGGTCCTTCACGACGATGCATACGCTGCCGGAGCGCTGACTCGCGATGTCGGACAAGCCATCGTCCAACGCCTTCTATGGAAGCAGACGGGAATGCTGTCCTCATCGGAAAGTCCTCGCCTCCGAGTATTCATCTCGCATGCCCGTGGGGACATCCCCGCCCATGACCTCACGGGCAACACCCCACAGGGAGTCATCGCCAAGGTGAAGGCCATCGCACAACAGACTCGGCTAGATGCTTTTTTCGACGTATACGACATCCAAGCGGACAGTGAGTGGAACTCCTCAATACGAGAACGAGCCCGCACGAGTGCGCTCCTCATGGTGCGCACGGATAGCTACTCAAGCCGCGAGTGGACACAACGGGAAGTATTCGAGGCAAAACAAGCGGGTATGCCCATCGTCTGCCTCTCAGCACTGAACGCTGGAGAGTCGCGCGGGTCCTTCCTGCTCGATCACGTCCCGACGGTCGCGTATCCGCAGATTCTTGAAGGGCAGAACCCCACAGAGGGAAATCAGACAGCAGATGCTACTGACAACGCCATCATCTCTGCTCTGAATCGTCTCGTTGACGAGACCCTCAAATTTGCCCTCTGGCGCTGCCAGGAAATCCCCGCAGCAGTGTACGCTGCCACCAATAGTACAACCGAACCCAAATCCGCGAATCACCCCGGCTTCGATAGCGCACCCCCTTCCCCGCCCGAGCCTGCGATACTGCTGAAGGTCATCCAGGAGCACCGGGACAAGTTTAAAGACGATCATCACCTGTGGCTCATCCACCCCGATCCACCGCTTCTTCCCGCTGAGCAAGAATTCTTGGTCGCCCTCTGTGAGCAGGCAGGTTACGACAATGGGCAGGTGCATTTGTTGACACCGCGCTCATTCTTCGCTGCAGGTGGCACGTTTGGCCGCTGTGAACCCACTTTAACAACCCCGATCCTCTCGCGAGATCGCCCGCTCATAGGCAAGAAACTCGGAATCTCAATGGCCTTGTCTGAAGATCTGGACCGCATTGGCCTGAGCCCCACACATCTTGAGAGCGCAGTCGCTGAGGTAGCACAAATGGTGCTGATCGGCGGGGGAAGCATCCTCTACGCCGGCGCTCCGGGGACACACGTTCCGGATCTAACAAACGCGATCATGGATACCGTCGCAAGCTACACCACTTCCGTGAAGGCCTACGCACGCCACAGCACCACTCCTTCGCAGGTAGAGCGCCTCCTCCACTACGAAAAAATGTTTAGTCTCACCGTCCCGCATGTCGTTCTGCGAGACACGGCCTCCATCGAGAGACTCGACCGCGCAGCCAATCATTTCGCTCCATACGCATCGATCAGCGTCCTCGACAAAGAGGGCAACATGAACGACGACCTCAAGGCTTTCAACCCGTGGGAAGGGACAGCTGAAGAAACCAAGCGCGCACTGACGCACATCAGGGAGGCTCTCCCCCATTTCTGCAACGCTCGCCTGTTGATCGGCGGAAAGACTCTACGGCAGTCGCCGGAAAACCCGAACGGATACATTGGCGACTATCCGGGAATCATCGAGGAAGCACTACATACGCTTCGGAAAGGGCAGCCCCTGTTTGTCGCGGGAGGATTCGGTGGTGCGGCTGCTCTTCTGGCACGCGAGCTCGGTCTCGGACCTGATCTGCCAATTGCAGATGCCGCCCTGACGGAGACGAGGCAGTGCAAGAACTATCGGAGCTCACTTGAGGAGATCAAAGAGAGATTTGATCCGTCGCGCACCGGGCTGTCCGAGGATGACCTACGGCTCCTCGCAACCACGCAGCGAGCATCCGAGCTTGGCACCTTGCTCGCAAAGGGGCTCGCTTCGTCACCTGCGCACTGCCACAACGCGGACCACTGACACCATCAGGAGAGCACATGCAAGCGTTCCTGAGCTACCACGAAGACGAACAAGGCGACGCCTACGCGTCGGCTCTTCAAGGCGAACTGAGAATCCTGGGCATCGACGCAACCATGGCCAGACACTCAATCCGTCCAGGCGCAGATTGGGCATTGACGATCCGCGAACACCTTGAAGCTAGTTCTGCTCTTCTATGCATCGGCACGACTGGCTACACGAAGAGCGCGTGGTGCCAACAGGAGATTGGATGGGCAATCGGACGGAATCTACCGGTCCTGTGGATACGGTATGACGGCGAGGAAAGATCCGTTGGCTTCCTCGCGGCCCGGCAGGACCTCGAGGTTCTCGACACCGAATCCTCAGAACGGACTGCACAGATGGTGGCTTCTTGGCTGTTATCTGAGACTCAGACACGCGAAGAAACGAAGACATCGCTTCTTGATGCGTTGGTGCATTCCTCCTCGTTCCGAAACACGCGATGCATTGCCAACGTCATCGCGTCTCTCGGTGCGCTCAGCGATGAGGAGTGGTACCGAATCGAACAAGCCTCTGCGAAAAATCCCCAAGTCGCTAATGCTATGCATTACAAAATCCCCGTAGTGACCTGGTTGAGAAAGAAACTACGCGCGTCGACATAGCATCACGGATACTTTACTAAGTTCGCACCGTTTCTCTTTTCCCCAAATGCTCGTCGGGGGGCCGTGCCACACACGGCACGGCCCCCCCGAGTATCGCTCAGATGAGACTACTTCGTGCGGTTCGCCCGGTAGTACTCGATGAGAGCGCGGGTGGACTGATCCTGCGCGTCCAGGGCCTCGGACGAGCCCTCGATCGCGGGGAGGATCTGCTTGGCCAGGACCTTGCCCAGCTCAACGCCCCACTGGTCGAAGGAGTCAATGCCCCACACGGCACCCTCCACGAAGGTGATGTGCTCGTAGAGGGCGATCAGCTGGCCCAGGACCGAGGGGGTCAGGGCGGGGGCCATGATCGACGTCGTGGGACGGTTGCCGGTGAACACGCGGGCGGAGACGATGGCCTCGGGCGTGCCCTCGGCGCGCACCTC
>CALISI010000028.1 GCA_938041695.1 uncultured Actinomyces sp. | reverse complement strand
ATCCCGATCATTGGCGGCCATACCCTAATCGTTGGGATGACTGGCGCCGGGAAGGGCAGCGTACTAGGTGGTATCGCCGTAGGGATGACTCCCCAGATTCAAGCGCGTCGCATCAAAATGTATGGCATTGACCTCAAAGGTGGAGTTGAGCAGGAAGCCTACAAACAGATCTTCGAAAAACGGGCACGCACCTACGCGGAGGCGGCTGATTTGCTCACCGAGATCAATGCCCTGCTCGATGACCGCCTGGAGTCGATGCGTCGCGACGGAGTGACGAATATAGACCCGTGCCCAGCTTATCCGGGGATCGTGGTGATGATTGATGAGGCGGCTATGCTCACATATGCGGCGGATTCCACGAAAGATGAGAAGAGTGTTGACAGGAACCTGCGCGCGATCCTTACTCGAGGTCGTGCCGCATCGATCTCTGTCGTTGCCGCACTTCAGGACCCAAGAAAAGAGGCACTGCGATCTCGCGACCTTTTCACGTCACGGATCATCATGGAAGTCAGCGGAGCATCTGACTCGCTTATGGTGCTTGATCGCGAAGAGTGGGAGGGTGGGATTAAGCCCGAAAAAGAGTTGAAGGGAATGCCAGGAGCGGCATATGCCATCACGATGGTGGAGCGTCACGGAGAGCCGACCAAACATGATCGCAGTCGTGTGAGAGCTTTCTTGGTGGATGATGCCACGCTCAATGGACTGCCGCCAGCACCAGGAGACAGGAATGATGAAGAGAACCCGGCGCTTGTCGTCGACTGAGGTCAGGAAGCGGGCCGCTAGCCTCCCTGGGGGAGTGTCTAACTTTGTGGCGGCGCAGCTCCGCCTCAGGGCCAGCGCTGTGCGCGACGAGGCCTTGCGCGCCGCGGATATTGCTGCCGAGATCGAGCTTCAGCTCATGCAGGACAAGGTCTGCACTGACGAACGTGACGCAGTGGCCGATGAGATGGAGCACGAAAGAGTGTATGCCCAGTACTGTGAGGATCTTTCTGAGCAGATTCTTTTCGTTGCAGAGAATATTCACACTTTCATTCCGGAAAGCGCGAACGAATGACGGTCGCAAAATCTGGCAGTAAATGGCGTGCTTACATCTACGACGGTGGAACTGCGATCGCTACGCGAACATTCGACAGTCCTGTTGATGCGCGCGCGTGGGAACGCCGCATGAAACGTCAGCTGGCCGCGGGAATCGACGTCGTCGGCGCGGTGAAAAAGGTCCAGGAGTGGCTGCCGCTTTTCCTGGAGCACCGGCGCGAGGTTGTTGCCCCGTCGACGCTGCAACGGGACGAAGGGGTATGCGCGTCACTGCCCGCGTGGCTGCGCGCCCACCGTGTCTGCGATGTCAATCCTCAAGTGATTTCTCGTTTGATCAAGTCAATCAGTGGCAGTCCGGGAACAAAACAGCGTGTACTGATTACAGTTGCTGCCTTTTTCTCGTGGCTCGAGGGACTTGCTGTCGTCGACCGTAATCCTGTCCGGGGCATCAGGATCCCGAGAACCAATGCCATCGGGGCAGCGACTAACCCGTTCTCGTGGCGGGAGGTCGAGAAGATGGCACCGGAAGGCCCGTACGGGGACGTGATTATCGTGCTGGCCTACACGGGCCTGCGGTGGGGTGAGCTCAGGGCGCTACGTGCCCGCGACGTCGTGATCGACGACGATGGCATCGCCACCGCTCTGCGCGTGAGGCGAAGCGCTAGCGACGGATTCCCGGAGAAGGCGCCCAAGAGTGGGAAGGTCCGGAAGGTCCCGCTCATGCAACGCCCTGCGCTCATCATCAGCCGGCGCCTGCGTGGCCTGAAGCCAGACGACATTGTGTTTACCTCCCCGCGGGGCGGTCCGCTCAACCGCAGCAACATGAGACGGTCGGTGCGGTGGGACGAGATCAGCGGCGGCCGTCGAATCCATGATCTTCGCCACACAGCAGCATGTGAGTGGCTGCGCAAGGGCGTCGACGTGGCGACCGTCAGCGCCTGGCTGGGTCACGCCTCCGTCACCACCACAGGGGCATACCTGCACCTAGTGAGCACTGACGAGGAGCGCCGACTGGTCTCCATGCTGGACGAGCGCAGCGCAAAACCCTGAGATTCCAGGCGAAAACCAGCGTCCACATACGTATGGCACACGCGATCCGATATGAAGGGAGGGAGCGCCAGAACCGGGTGAGGTGCTGACGCCCGCGATGACGCGGAAAGGTGTCAGTGCCCTCGATTGGATTCGAACCAACGACACCCGCTTTAGGAGAGCGG
>CALISI010000027.1 GCA_938041695.1 uncultured Actinomyces sp. | reverse complement strand
CGTCGAGCCCACCAAGTGGGTGCAGCGCCTGCGCGAGGCCACCGGCCAGGTTCCCACGACGGACGAGGCCGGGGCTGAGTCTGTTCCCGCGCGCGACCCGCGCGAGCGTCCGATCATCCTGCGCACCGAGATGGTCGCCGGGCACGCCGGCCCCTCCGGGCGCGAGGGCCGGTGGGCGGCACGCTGCGAGGAGTTCGCCTTCGCGCTGGGCCAGGTGGGCGTCACGGTGTAGGGGTTGATGCAGCTCACGAGCTGCCCCGGCCTCGTCCCCCTTCCGATCAGGCAAGCGGGATGCCGATAGGATGAGTGCATGACGATTACGGCGGCGGCAGACGGTTCTTCCCTCGGCAATCCCGGGCCTGCGGGGTGGGCCTGGTACGTGGACGAGGACACGTGGGACGCGGGCGGCTGGCCGCAGGGCACCAACAACCTGGGCGAGCTGACCGCGATCCTGCGCCTGCTCGAGGCCACGGCCGAGACCGGCGAAGAGCTACACATCCTCGCCGACTCGCAGTACGCGATCAACGTCGTGTCGAAGTGGCGGCTCGGCTGGAAGAAGCGCGGCTGGACGAAGGCCGACAAAAAGCCCATCAAGAACCTGGAACTCATCCAGGAGATCGACCGCGCCATGGAGGGGCGCCGCGTCACCTTCGAGTGGGTCAAGGGCCACGCCGGGCACCGCATGAACGAACGCGCCGACGACCTCGCGCGCGGGTGCGCCGAGGCCTACCAGGCCGGTCGCACTCCCGAGCCGGGCCCGGGGTTCGGGGGCGGTGCCCGCGGGTCGCACGGGTCTGCGTCTGCGGATCAGGCCTCCGGGGGCGCTGCCGCTGTACCCGCTGCACCCGCGTCGGTCGAGCCGCACGGCTCTATGGAGTCCGGCGCAAGCACACCTGCCGAACAGCAACACGCCGAGGCCGACAGGGCCGCCGCTGCGCCCACGCGCCCGAGTAAACACGCGGAGGAACCCGCGGCTGCATCGACATCTGCGCCCGCTTCGCGCAGCGCCTCTACCGACGGGGCCACCAGCAACGAGGCCGCCACGTCGACCTTCCGTTCTCATCCCAGCGTTTTCTCCACGCTCGCCGAGCCGAGTGAACCCACGGAGGCGGCCCCGGCCTCGTCCGTGAGTGAACCCGCGATCACCACCGAGGACGCGGTCGCCCGCGAGCGCGAGTTCATCCTGGCGTGGACCAGCGGCGACGAGGAGGCCCTGGCGGCCATGACCGACGAGCGCACGACGCGCATCTGGCCAGGTGGCGGCGCGACGACGACGCTGGCGGGACCCTCTCCTGCCTCGCCGTCCATCGGCCGCATCGACGCGCACGACCTGTGCGGGTCATTCCTGACGCGCTACCGGGTTCGTTGGGAGGGCGGCGCGTCGCTGGAATCCAGCATGTGGGCGCCGGCGACTTCTGGCGAGGCGCGCCTGATCATGGTGCACCACCAGTCGACGCTGATCTCCTGAGCCGGGGCATTCTGTCGCGGGCGGGCGTTCGCGGGCGGGACGCCGCCCATGGGCGCACCAAGCAGCCCGGCCCGGCAACGCAGACCCCTCCGCGAGGAGCCCCGCCACACACCTACAGCTTGGCGCCCTCGAAGCTGAAAATGTCGAGGAAGCGACGAGCCCGGTCGGAGGACGGGTCTGCAAAGAACTTGCGCGGCGGGTCAACTTCGATGATGCGGCCCTCGTCCATGAAGACGATGCGGTCGGCGATCGCGCGGGCGAAGCCCATCTCGTGCGTAACAATGAGCATGGTCATGCCGGTGCGCGCCAGTTCGAGGACGACGTCGAGGACCTCGCGCACCATCTCCGGGTCGAGGGAGGCCGTGACCTCGTCGAGGAGGAGGATCTCAGGGTTCATCATGAGGGCGCGCACGATGGCGACGCGCTGGCGCTGGCCGCCGGAGAGCTGGCGCGGGTAGTCCTCAGCGCGGTCCGCCAGGCCGACGCGCTCGAGCAGTTTGTGCGCCCGCTCCTCGGCGTCGGCACGCGATTCTCCGGCGACGAGGCCGGGGGCGAGCATCAGGTTCCCCATGACGGTCAGGTGGGGGAAAAGCTCGTAGGACTGGAACACCATGCCGATGCGGCGGCGGACCTCGGGCCAGGAGACGCCGGGGGCCGCCAGGTCGGTGCCGTCGAAGAGGATCTGCCCGGAGTTGATGGGCTCGAGGCCATTGATCGTGCGCAGGAGCGTGGACTTGCCGCAGCCGGAGGGTCCGATGATGACGACGACTTCGCCGTCGGCGACGTCGAGGGAGACGCCGCGCAGGGCGTGGTGTCCGCCGGGGTAGGTCTTGTCGAGGTCGACGAGGCGCAGCTGCGGGTTCTCCACGGACGAGGACGTGGCGCGCTCGGGCGAGGCCGCGGTGTCGGAGGTCAGTTCTGCCATGTTTTCTCCATGTGGCGTGAGAGGAGCGAGATCGGCCAGCAGATGAGGAAGTACGCCGCGAAGATCAGGCCGTAGATCCACAGCGAGGCGGTCGGGTAGTTGAAGCGGTTGGCGTCGATGATCTGCTGTCCGACTTTGAGGACTTCGACGACGCCGATGAGGACGACGAGCGAGGTCGTCTTAATCATGCGGGTGATGAGGTTGACGGCCGGTGGCGCGAGCCTGCGCAAGGTTTGCGGCAGGATGACGCGGCGCATGGTCTGTCTCGGGGAGAGTCCCAGAGCGTAGGCGGACTCGTACTGGTGGCGCGGGATCGCGATGAGCGCGCCTCGTACGAGGTCGCCCATCTCGGCACCGCCCCACAGGGTGAAGACGAGGACCGACGCGGTGATGCCGTCCAGATTGATCCCCGCGACGCGCGTGAGCCCGAAGTAGGCCACGAAGAGGAGGACGAGCTGGGGCATGATGCGCACGAACTCAAGGTAGAGCTGCATGAGCCAGCGCAGGAGACGCCAGCGCGAGCGCATGCCGAGGCCGACGAAGACACCGAGGATCAGCGACAGCACGACAGACAGCGCGGAGATGCCGACGGTGACGCCCAGGCCCTCGAGGATGCGCACGAGGTTGCGGCCCTCGAAAATGACGTTAATTCCCAAATCCGCCACGGCGCACCTTCTTTTCGATCAGTCGGGCCGCGATGGACACGGGCAGGAGGATCACCAGGTAGGCGACGACCAGGAGGATCAGCGCCTCTGAGGTGTTGTAGGACATGCCGATGAGGTCTTTCGCGACGTACACGAGGTCGGGCAGCGCGACGACGGACACGACGGACGTTTCCTTGATGAGGAAGATGACGTTGGCGGCCAGCGGCGGCACGGAGGTCGCGATGGCCTGCGGCAGGGCGACGTGGCGCAGCGTCTGGGTGCGCGTGAGGCCGAGCGCGGACGCCGACTCCCACTGAATCGTGGCAACCGAGTCGAGGCCCGAGCGCAGGGCTTCGGCCATGTAGGCGCCGCCCAGGAAGATGAGGCCGACGATCGCGCAGGTCTCGCCGCTCCACGTGATGCCCACGCGCGGCAGGCCAAAGTAGATGAAGAAGAGCTGCACGAGGAGGGGCGTGTTGCGCGACAGTTCGACGTAGGCGGCCCCGATCTGGGAGGCGACGGGGATCCGATACTGCCGGATCGCTGCCACGAGCAGGCCGACCGCGAGGGAGCCGACGATGCCGATGGCCGCGATCCGCAGGGTGAGGATGGCGGCGTCGACGTAGAGGGGCGCGTATCGCGCCAGGATCTCAACGTTCATGGTCATGCGGAGGGGCGAGGCCATGGCCGCTCCGGGTGTTCACCCGCGGCGGGCGGACCCGGGAGGGACCACGGCCTCGTACCTGCGTCAGTTGGTGGAAGTGGTATCCACGCCGCCTTCGACAACCAGGTCGTCGGGGGTCGCGGCGTCACCGTAGACGGGGGCGAGGGTCTGCTCGTAGTCCTTGTGGAAGAAGTCTTCCTCGCCGAGCTCGACGAGTTCGTTGTTCAGCCAGTCGAGGAGAGCGGTGTTGCCCTTCTTGACGGCGGCCGCGATGTAGCTGGTCTCGCCCAGGCTCCTGATCCCGACGCTGAAGCCGGGGTGCTGGATCGCCCAGGCGATGACCTCGGTGTTGTCGGTGGAGAAGGCCTCGCCGCGGCCATCCTCGAGGGCCTGGTAGGCGTCGGAGTACTGGTCGAACTTGAGGAGCTTCACCTCGGGGTGGTTGGCCTCGAAGTAGGCTTCGGCGGTCGTGCCCTTGGTGACGATGAGGGTCTTGCCGGCCAGCTGGCTCACGTCGGTGATTTCAGCCGAGGTGGGCGAGACGACGCCGAGGGAGACCTTGAAGTAGGGGTTCGCGAAGTCAACCTTTTCGGCGCGCTCGGGTGTGACGGTGAAGTTCGCGAGGGTGATGTCGACCTTGTTGGAGGCGAGGACCTCGGTGCGGGCGGCGGCGTCGACGGGGACATACTTGGCGGTGACGCCCAGGTCGGCGGCGATGCGGTCGCCGTAGACGACGTCGTATCCGGCGGGCTTGCCGTCGGTGTCGATGTAGCCGAAGGGGGCCTTGTCGGAGAAGATGCCGATGACGATTTCGCCGGCTTCCCTGATCTGTTCGGGGGTGCGGTCGCCGACCTGCGCACTGGTGGAAGGCGAGGAGGATACCGAGCCACCGGAGCAGGCGGCCATGCCGAGGGCTGCGACCATGGCGACGGCGGCCGTGGCGAGTCGAAGGAATGGCTTCTTGCGTGCGTGAGTGGCGCTCATGAGGGCTCCTTGAATGCGGTTTCAGTGCAAGCGCCGAGGTGTGTGTTCCTCGGCGACATCACCGATATTTCCACCGGACGGTTGGTTGCGCGACGGATACTTCTCGTTTTGAAACTATGTGACAGGAGCGAGCGGCGACGAGGCACGGGAGCGCGCAACCTCCGGGCACTCAGAGAGTGCAAGTTGTCACGCACGGCCTCGCCAGCGCGCACAAGGCCGTGGCGACACGTAAAAATTGCTCCCATGCCCAAGCTCCCTCGCACCGTGAACGTTGCCGTGGCGGCGAAGCCTACCCGCTACGAGATCGTGGAGGGGCTACGCATCACGGCGCCCGTGGCCGCGGGCTACATTCCGCTCGGCCTCGCGTATGGACTTCTTGTCGTCCAGCTAGGTATGCCGTGGTGGTTGGCTCCGGCTCTGTCCCTGTCCGCCTACTCGGGGTCGGCCGAGCTCCTCGTCATTACCCTGGGCTCGCAGAACACGCCGCTGGCGGTCATCGCGGTGACGATGCTGCTGGTGAACTTCCGCCTCCTCTTTTTCGCGTTCTCGTTCCCTCTGCACGCGATCGAGGGACGTGTTGCGCGCCTGTTTTCGATGTACGCCCTGGTCGACGAGGCCTACGCCCTGACGGCCGCGCGCCCCAACGGGTGGACGAAGCCTCGGCTCTTGGCGATGCAGGTGCTCTTCCACCTCACGTGGCTCGTGTCGGGCCTGGTAGGAGTGTTCGCGGGGGCGTTGATTCCCACGCAGATCGAGGGCCTGGATTTCGCGCTGACGGCCCTGTTCATCACGCTGACCCTGGACGCGGCGCGTTCGATGCGTGAGGTGCCGTCGGTTCTTTTGGCGGGCGTGTCCTTCGCGGTCGCGATGGCTGTGGATTCGGCGCACCGCCTGCTGGTCGCTCTGCTGCTTTTTGTCGCGTGCCTGGGGGTGCGCCACGTTCTTCATCGCCGAGGCATTGTGCGCTCCTCGGACGAGGTGGCCGAGGGGGGTGCTCGGTGACTGCAACGCTGCCTTACCTACTGGGGATCCTAGCGATCACCTTCGTCATCGACTTCACGCTGCGAGCTGTGCCCTTCAAAATTTTGGAGCCGCTGCGTGATTCCCGTTTCGTATCGGACATGGCGGTGTGGATGCCGCCGGGCATCATGCTGATTCTCGTGCTCTCAACGCTGTCGCATAACGCACAGTCGGCGGGCGAGCGCTGGTGGGCGGCGCTGGTGGCGACGGGCGTGACGGTCGCGGTGCACCTGCTGAGCGGCCGCAAGCTCCTGTGGAGCGTCGGCATCGGAACGGTCTGCTACGTCGCGCTGCTGAACTGGCTCTGACACCCTGTACTGAATCGAGCTGGCGAACTGTGCTGAACTGCGCTGACGAACTGCTCCGACAAACTGCTCGCCGAACGACTCCAAGCCGCGGGCGCGCGGGTTACCGCCCCCAAAGTCGCACGTAATTTAACATGGTCATTTTTCGAGACACTCCACAAACGCTGCAATTCCAACGACATGCTTTCAAAGCCTGAAATACTCGCAGGGGAATTACGTGCGACATTGTTGGGGAACCGCGCATGGCAGTCCGACCCTTTGATCCGCACGTGGGCCCGCTAATGCGCACGTGGGCCCGCTAATACGAGCCTGGGCAGCCCCGCCCACGGCCCAACGCCCACGGGCAGAACGAGCCCGCCCCAAAACCGCTACCATTGTGTCCATGCACACAGAGTCGTACCTGCACCACGGTCACACCGTTTACGAACACCGCCTGGACGTTCCCCTTGATCACCTGCGCCCCGCCGGCGCGGACAACCCGACGATCCAGGTTTTCGCGCGCGAGGTCGTGCGCAAGGGCCACGAGAACGCGCCCTACGCGGTGTTCCTGCAGGGCGGCCCGGGCTACCCGAGCCCGCGTTTCGGCACGTTTACGGGCGGGTGGATGAATCGTCTCCTGCAGGATTACCGTGTGGTGCTCCTGGATCAGCGAGGCACGGGCCAGTCGACCCGCATGGACGCTCAGGCGCTCGCCCACTTGGGCACAGACGAGGAGAAGGCCGCGTACCTGCGCCACTTCCGTCAGGACCAGATTGTGTATGACGCGGAGGCACTGCGCCGCGAGTTGTGCGGCGATGAGCCGTGGACGACGCTCGGACAGTCCTTCGGTGGCTTCATCACGACCTCGTACCTGTCGCTGGCTCCCCAGGGCCTGAAGGCCAGCTTGATCACGGGAGGCCTGCCAGGCCTCGTCCATGTGGATGAGATCTACCGCCTGACGTATGAGCGCACGGCGGCGCGCAACCGCGCGTACTTCCAGCGCCACCCGGGGGATGAGCGCACGGTGCGTGAGCTGTGCGCGCACCTGGCTGACACGGAGGAGACGCTGCCGACGGGCGAGCGCCTGTCCCCCACGCGCCTGCGCATGATCGGCATGATGCTGGGCGGGCAGGGCAACACGGATCAGCTGCACTACCTCCTCGAGGGGCCGTGGACGTCGGTTCGAGGCCAGCGCCGCCTCTCGTCGCAGTTCCTGGCGGCGATCGGCTCGCAGGTGGACGTCGCGCCGATTTACGGCGTGTTCCAGGAGTACATCTACGCGTGCGCGACGCCGGACCTGGTGGGCACGGCGACGCTCTGGGCGGCGGACCGTCTGGCCGAGGAGGTCCCGGGCTTCGCGAAGGACGCGAACCCGCTGGATGAGAGCGAGCCCTTCTACCTGACGGGTGAGCATTTCATGCGTCGCGTGTTTGACGAGGATCCGGGCTTGGCGCCGCTGAAGGGTGCGGCACAGATCCTCGCGTCGACGACGGAGGCGGCTCCCGTCTACCTGCCGGACGTATTGGCCGAGAACACGGTGCCGGTAGCGGCGGCCGTGTACTACGACGACATGTTCGTGCCGCGCGAGCTGTCCTTGGACACGGGCAACCTGATCGGAGCCCGCCACTACATTACGAACGAGTACCAGCACGACGGTTCCGCCTATTCGGGCGGGAAGGTCGTCTCTCACCTGCTGGACCTGCTCGCGGACTGACCCGCGAACGCCTGATTGAAAGGACTGGCCATGAGCGCCTCATCTACCTGTTCTTGTCCGTGCGTCGGCTCGGTGGACCCGACTCGGGTCGCGGGGTTCGCGGCGGGCGTAGGCGCGACTGTCGCGTGGTATGCCCTGCCGGATTACGTGCGCTCGCGCCCGTTGCGCGGCCTCGTGAAGGCGGGCTTGCTGGGTGTGCTCGGTTGGTCGATGGTGGCTCAGCTCCCGGAGGGCGCGGAGCTTGCGCCCTACGACGACGAGGACGTGGATTGTTCAAAGTCTTCTCCCGTCGCCGGTGAGGATCCGCTCGACGGCGTCACGGAAGCGGATCCGACGGAGCTGGCGGTTCTCGCGGGCGCGGCGCTGGGTTCTGCGATGATCACGGTCGGCGTGGAGCGTTGGCTGTTCCGCCGCGGTGAGCGTCGTCGCGCGCAGGGCGCTCGTTTTGCTCATACGAGGCAGGGGCTGGTTCTGGGCGCTCTGGAGGCCGCTGTGACCGTGGTGACGTTCGGTGCGGGGGCTGTGCGAGGCAGGCTCTCGAAGGACTGAGGCGGCGCCCGCCGACCTCGCGCCAGCAGCCGTCCGCCGCCCGCTCGTTAGCGTTCGCGCCCGAAGACCATGGAGCGGGCGATGGCGGCACCGACCCACCCGCAGGCCATGACGAGGATGGGCACGCCCACGGCCGTCCACCACGAGGACGCGGGGACAAAGTACCACAGCACCGCGAATTCCACGGGGGTGACGACGAGGAGCGCGAGCGAGATCGTCGCTATCGTCGCACCGACGGGTCGGCGCTTGAACGTCAGGTCCACGACCTCGCGGCGCGTCTTGCCCTGTCCGGCGGCGACCTGTGAGACGGGCAGCACCTCCTCGCAGCGCCCCAACTCGACGAGACAGAGGGTCAGTTCGCGCGCAATCTCGGCGGATTGGGGATGCAGGCGTATACCGGTCGAGGCCTTGGCGGCGCTGGGCGCGGGCAATGAGCGCGAAGGGGTCGGCCATGTCGTCGCCGTAGGCGCGTGCGCGCGTCGCATATTCTTCGCACAGTGGGTACAGGCCGAGGAGGTCAGCGCACGCGGCGGCCTGAATGTCGCGGCGGTAGCACGCGTCCTCGTCCACGGCCTAGCATCAGGAGCGACCGCATCACCTTGCGGTGCAGTTGACTCCAACGCCTATCTCCACTCTCGACACCCACTTCAACGTGTTCTACAATTCACAATGTTATGTAGTCATTAGACAAAGATTTTACGTTGTTTCCCTGTAGGCTAGAGAACGTTCTAACAGTTTCTCATTAACCTAGAAAAGACCTCTCAGCAATGAAGCACTTCCGCACCGTCGAAGTGGGGCTTGTCGCAGCCCTCTCCCTGGCGTTAACGCCTGCCGCGACGTTCGCAGCACCATCACAGTCAGACGCTTCTTCCGGGGACACGTCAATCACGGCTCCCAGCAACCCGCCCGTGTCCGACGAAGACCGACAAACGGCTGACGCCCAACAAGCCGAGGAGAACGCCCGAGCAGCGCGACCCGACCCGCAGCCGCCCACCTCGCCTGCTCCTTCGACCCCATCGACGCAGACCCCGCCCCTCGTCACCACTCAGCCAGACGGGAGTATCGGCAACGACAAGGTGCACATCCTGTCCCTGTCGGGCGCTGACTGCATCGTGGTGGAGTCGAATGGTCACTTCGGCATCGTGGACGCAGGCGACGACAACGACTACCCGGACGGGTCAGACCCCCGCTACCCGTGGCGAGCAAATATCGCCACATGGGGACAGGAAGACCAGGTGCGCCCCTACCTCGACAGTCTGGGCGTGAACTCCTCCAACCTCGACTTCTTCATCGGCACTCACCCGCACTCCGACCATATCGGCTGGGCAGACACTCTGATCCACCGGTACCATCCCAAGCACATCTACACGCCCGTCTACGACGATTCCTACTCGGTCGGTGACGACGTGAACCCGCTGTGGGACAACCAAAAGGTCTACGACGACCTCGTAGCCGCAGCGACGTGGGCTCAGAGCGCGTACGGGGCGACGTTCGACCAGCACATCAAGCCCGGACAGGGCGACCTCATCCAAATGGGCGACATGCTCGTCCAGATCATCCCCCTGTCTCCCGACGAGGAATACGCGCACCCCGGCAAGCTCACGAACACGAACCTCATCAGCTACACGGCGAAGATCACGGCCCACGGACACAGCGCCTACCTGTCCGCTGACCTCGAGAGCGGCGAAGGCAAGGAAGACTACGCGGCCGGGGTGGTCGGTCACGTGGACTGGCTGAAAGCCGGTCACCACGGCCTATCGAGCTCAAACAGCGAAAGCTTCCTCAACACACTGTCCCCATCGCTCGTCATGAATACGGGCTACGAGTTCCACACCCCTGACCGTCTTGGTCTGCCTGCGCTGAAGGGCCGCTACGAATGGTTCGAGGCATACTCGATGCGCAACGCGGGCATCCCCGCCCTCATCGGCACCTTCACCCCCGACGGGATCACCCACCCCTACATGAACGTCGGAATGGGGCACACATTCGCATCGACCACGCCCCACACCTACTGGTTCCACAACGGCAAACCAACCCCGACGCGCGGATGGTGGAAGGGCTTCTACGACGGCTGGCACTACTTCAACGGTTCCGTATCTGCCGTCGAGAATGGCTGGGTGCTCGACGGAGGTCACTGGTACTGGATGGACGCCACCTCCAACATGGCTGTGAACACGTGGGTCCACGACGGTGACAAGTGGTACTGGGTGGACGGCTCCGGCCACATGCTCAGCGGCGGCTGGCACCTCATTGGCGGCACCTGGTACTACCTCACCGGCTCCGGCACTGTGGCAACAGGCTGGCTCCAGGACGGTGGCTCCTGGTACTACCTGCACGCCAACGGCGCGATGGGGCAGGCGTGGATCCACGATGGTACCGGCTGGTTCTGGATGGACCCCTCGAGTGGGCGCATGGACGCTGGCGGCTGGCGTAACATCTGGGGCTCCTGGTACTACCTGAGCGGCAACGGCAAGGCTGCGGAAGGCTGGATGCTGGATCGAGGCTCCTGGTACTACATGGCTCCCGGCAGTGCCCAGATGCGCACCGGATGGGTGAACGACGGCACCGGGTGGTTCCTCCTGTCCAGCAGCGGAGCAATGCGCTCGGGTGGCTGGGTCCAAGACGGTGGCAACTGGTATTGGCTCGACAGCAGCGGGATGATGCTCACAGGCTGGATCCAGTCGGGTGGCGCGTGGTACTGGCTTGACCCTGTCAGCGGACACATGGCGGTCGGCACGGCCACCACTGATGGCCGAACATCCCAGTTCGAACCTTCCGGCCGGTGGCTCGGATACGTCTGAGCACACTCTCGCCGACAGAGACAGCAGGGGAGCGCTCGCCTTGACGATACCGTCGGGCGGGCGCTCCTTCGCACGTGCCCGAGGTGACCTCGTCCACGAAACACGGCCCACCAGCCTCGTCGCGGGCGTCGCACCCACTATCCTGGACCCTGTACGCGAGGCCGCCCCGGCCTCGTCCGTCCGACACCGCACATAGAGGAGCCCCCATGGCGACCGAGCCCGTGTTCGAGGCCATCAACTGGAACAAGATCCAAGACGACAAGGACCTCGAGGTCTGGGATCGCCTGACGGGTAACTTCTGGCTGCCTGAGAAGATTCCGCTCTCCAACGACCTGCCGAGCTGGAAGACCCTCACCAAGGACGAGCAGCTCATGACGAACCGCGTGTTCACGGGCCTGACCCTGCTCGACACGCTCCAGGGCACGGTCGGCGCGGTGTCGCTGATCCCGGACGCGCGCACCCCGCACGAGGAGGCCGTCTACACGAACATCGCGTTCATGGAGTCGGTGCACGCCAAGTCCTACTCGTCAATCTTCTCCACCCTGCTCTCCACGGAGGAAATCAACGAGTCCTTCCGCTGGTCGAACGAGAACGCCGCCCTGCAGAAGAAGGCCGCGATCGTCAAGTCCTACTACGACGGCAACGACCCGGAGAAGCGCAAGGTCGCCTCGACGATGCTCGAGTCCTTCCTCTTCTACTCGGGCTTCTACGCGCCCATGTACTGGAGCTCGCACGCCAAGCTCACGAATACGGCCGACCTGATCCGCCTCATCATCCGCGACGAGGCCGTCCACGGCTACTACATCGGCTATAAGTACCAGCTGGCCGTGAATGAGTCGAGCCAGGAGCGCCAGGACGACCTGCGCGACTACACGTACTCGCTGCTGTACGAGCTCTACGAGAACGAGGAGCAGTACACGGAGGACCTGTACGATCCGCTCGGCCTGACCGAGGACGTCAAGAAGTTCCTGCGTTACAACGCGAACAAGGCGCTCATGAACCTGGGTTACGAGGCCCTGTTCCCGCACGATGCGACCGACGTGAACCCCGCGATCCTGGCGGCCCTGAGCCCCAACGCGGACGAGAACCACGACTTCTTCTCGGGTTCCGGCTCGTCCTACGTGATGGGCGAGGTCGTGGACACCGAGGACGAGGACTGGGACTTCTGATCCCGCTATCATGCGGCCGGGCGCGCGTTGTGCGCCCGGCCGCGTTTTCTATGCGCGCCCCCTTTCCGGGGTTCCCCCAAAAGTCGCACGTAATTTAACGCGGTCATTTTGGGCATGCCTCTCAAACGTTGCAATTCCAACGCTTAGATTTCAAACTTTGAAATAAGCACGGGGGAATTACGTGCGACATTGGTGAGGAACCACTGGGCTGCGACTGAGGAAATCCGGCGGTCTAACCGCACCCACGTTGTAACGTCTCGCGGCACGCGTTACGCGGCCTGCGTGCGCTCTCGGCGCCGCCACGCGCACGCGCCGGCGAGGCCGAGCAGGGCGGCCCCTCCCGCTAGCTGCGGGTAGATGCCGATGGATCCGGCCTTGGGGAGCACGCCGACCTGTGTGTCGACGACGCGAATGCCGGGCGTGCGATCCCCGGGCAGGCTGCCCGAAGCGGGCAGGACGCGCACGGAGCTAAAACCCTCGTCGGCGCCGAAGTCCGTCTTCACGACGGTCGTGGCGTCGGCGTCGGTACCTGCCTCGATATGGAAAGCGACGGGACGGGGCAGCAGTGCATGACCGGCGGGGGCGCGGGTCTCCACGAGCCAGCAGGTCTTCCCCGTCTCCAGGGGCGCGGTCACGAAGCTCGACCCTCCATCGAGGACGGAGACCGGATCCCCAGCCAGGGCCTCGTTGTCGTAGATCGCGACGGCCGCGGAGCGCACAGTCAGGCCCGGCGCGAAGTTCGGCGTGTCCGTCAGGCGCCCGGTCGCGCCCGCGAGGGCGCCGTCGTTCGTGGCCGTGATGCGGTAGGTGACGGTGATGTCGTCTGTCGTGGCGCCTTCGACGGAGTCGAGCTCCTTCTGGATGCGCAGCTTGGGGACCTGCTCGCGATTGGTGAAGCTGCAGGTGATCGGCAGGGCCGCAGGCGACGAGGCCGGGGCGACCTGGGAGAAGTCCACACCGCCCGTGTCAGCATCGCGAGTGACATTCACGCGCTCGCCCACGCCGTTCAGGCAGGTCACGTCGACGAGGCTCCACTGCGCGGAGTTCGGGTCATCGCTGGTCTTCCAGGGGCCGAAACGCCCCTGCGCACCAAAACCCAACGGGAATCGGCCGGCGATTCGCGGCCCCGTCTCGGCGATGATGAACTGAAAGAAGCCGGGCATGAAGGCCCTGTAGCCGGAGGACACCACCCCGGCCTCGCCGTAAGCGGTCGGGGTCAGGTTCGCGTCCTCGAAGGAGTTCCACCCGACGAAGCCGACGGCCGTCACGCTCGTGGTGAGCGGGGTTCCCGTGGGCGCGGTCGAGTCCCCCAGGCCCATCGTCGTGAAGGTGGAGACCGGGGTCGAGCCCGCGGGGCAGTTTCCGTCCGCGTTGGGCACGAATCCGTAGAGGGCGAGTCCGGCCAGCACGGCGGCGACGATCCCACGCATGGCAATGCGCCGCGGGCACGATGCTTTCACCGCGCGGTCGGCCAGGTGACCACCCGCCGGCGGATGGTCGTCTCGGTCGGCAGTGCCTCTCCTGCGGACGCCACGCTGCATGTCAGTGAGGGTCATACTGCCCCCACATCGATATGGTTACTGACTCACCATAACAATGGGACTTAGTTTCCGCACAACCCCTAGGTCAGTATTTACTCATGCCCACACATGCGGACAGAAATGCGCACACTTACCCACGCCGTGAGTCAATCGCACCCACCTCACACGACAACTATGCAATCAAGCTGACCGCACAGAATTAAAGGGACCTACGGCCTGTCATCCACCGATATGGCGACAGGCATATGCCCACACTCACCGCATGGTACATAGAAAACACTTGTGCTCTATGCAACATGCGGCGGCAACCAAGCATCCCACAGAGCCCTCATCGACCGGCAACACACCACCACTCAGATCATCGACCCGACCGAGCGAGTGTCCGCACTCTGTTTGCTCGCACACACTTATCGTCACATATGTAACATTTGCACCAGGCGCCACAGTCGCGCCATTGCTGAGTATTCCTCGGCATGGCGCGCATCCGGAAGAAACAATGGGCCTTTACTCATCGGAAACATCCCGACAGATGAGGCCCCGGCACTTCCAAGGCCCGTTAGACTGTGACTGGGAACGGCTTCGCTTCCACGCAGAACGTACGTCGCGCACACAGCGCGGGGGAATGAGGAGAGCACGACTATGAGCATCTTCGACCGCTTCGAGAGCGCCGTCGAGAGAGGCGTCAACGGCGCCTTCTCGCGCGTGTTCCGGTCGGGGATCAAGCCCGTGGACATCACCACGGCGATCCGCCGCGCCATGGACGAATCCGTCCAGGAAGTCTCCGCCTCGCGCATCATCGCCGCGAACCACTTCGCGGTCTACGCCTCGCGCACCGACCTTACATCCCTCGAGGCATCCCTCGACGTCCTCGCCGACGAATTCGCCCAGCAGGCCACCGAGCACGCCTCCTCAAACGGCTACTCACTCCTCGGACCCGTGACGATCGAATTCATCGCCGACGCATCCGAACCCAGTGGCACCCTCAAGGTCGACGCCGAAAACCGCAGGGGCCCCGCAGCACCCGCTACCGCCTCGTCCGCATCCCCCGAACACCCCATCATCGACGTCGACGGTGAAAAGTGGCTCCTCACCGAGCCTGTGACCGTCATCGGACGCGGCTCTGAAGCCGACATCGTCGTCAACGACTCGGGTGTCTCGCGCCGTCACCTCGAACTGCGCATCACCCCCACCGGCGTGATCGCCACCGACCTCGGTTCCACCAACGGCACCTTCGTTGAAGGACACCGAATCGACGCAGCGACCCTGCTCGACGGCAACCAGATCGTCATCGGACGTACCAAGATCCTCTTCTGGACCCACCCAGACCAGAGCGGAGTTTAATGAAGTGACCACCGACCTCGCATTCACCGTCTTCCGCATCGGGTTCCTGGTGCTGCTCTGGCTCCTCGTGCTCGCGGCCGTCAACACGCTGCGACGCGACATCTTCGGCACCGTCGTCACCCCGCGCGGCAAGGGACGCGACAAGGCAACGTCACGCCGCAAAGCATCCCGCGACAAGCGCAAGGACAAGAAGCGCACGTCCTCCAACCCGCTGGTTCCCAAGGATCTCCTGGTGACCGGCGGCCCGCTCGTGGGCACCATGCTGCTCCTCGGCGAGGCCCCCATCGTCATCGGGCGCTCACCCGCCTGCACCCTCGTGCTCGAAGACGAGTACGCCTCCAGCCGCCACGCGGCACTCACCCCCCAGTCCGACGGCTGGTGGATCGAAGACCTCTCCAGCCGAAACGGCACCTTCATCGACGACGAACGCCTGAGCACCCCGCGCCAGCTCAAGATCGGTGACGTCATCCGAATCGGCCAGACGAGTCTCGAATTGGTGGGTTGATATGTCAGGAAACGCGGTTCAATTCCACTACGCTGCCCGCTCCGACGTGGGCCTCGTTCGTTCCAACAACCAGGACTCCGGCTACGCCGGCGCGAACCTGCTGGTCCTCGCCGACGGCATGGGCGGCCCCGCAGGCGGCGACATCGCCTCCTCCGTGGCCCTCGCGCACCTCGTCCCCCTCGACACGGACTCCCACCCGGCCGACTCGATGCTCCCCCTCCTGCGCGAGGCTCTCCTCGACGCGCACGAGGAACTCACCGATCGTTCGAGCCGCGACCGCGACCTCGAAGGCCTGGGCACCACCTGCATCGCGCTCATGCGCAGCGGCAACCGCCTGGCGATGGTCCACATCGGCGACTCGCGCGCCTACGTGCTGCGCGGCGACACGCTCACGCAGGTCACGACCGACCACTCCTTCGTGCAGTACCTGGTCGACACCGGCCAGATCACGCCCGAGGAAGCCGAGCACCACCCCAACCGCAACGTCGTCCTGAAGATCCTCGGCGACGCGCAGGCCGACGTGGCCCCCGACGAAACCATCCGCGAGGCCGTCGTCGGCGACCGCTGGATGCTGTGCTCCGACGGCCTCTCCGGCCTCGTCTCCCCCGAGACGATCGGCCAGGTCATGGCCGACATCAAGGATCCGGGCGAGTGCGCCGAAGAGCTCATCCGCCTGGCGCTCCTGGGTGGCGGCCCCGACAACATCACGTGCGTCATCGCGGACATCGTTCCCGCCGGCACGTTCCCGCCCGCTCCCCCGCAGATCGTGGGCGCCGCGGCCATCGACCGCAACGCCAAGTCCCGCGGCGGCGAAGGCGCGGCTGCCCGCGCGGCGGCCCTGGGTTCCTCCTCCTTGGACGCCTTTTCCGACGAGGACGAGGCCCCCATCGAGCTCAAGCCTCGGTCCTCCTGGTGGACCCCCGTGTTCATCTCGCTGGTGACGGTCCTCGTCGTCGCGGCCTCGTGGATGTCGTGGAAGTGGACGCAAACCCAGTACTACGCGATCGGCCAGGACGGCTACGTCGTCATCTACCAGGGCATCCCCCAGTCGATCGGCCCGTGGCAGCTCTCGCACGCGGTCGAGGTCTCGAGCGTGTCCCTCGCCGACCTGGCCCCCGTCGATCGCCAGCGCCTCGACAGGCCGGTGCTGCGTTCCTCCCGCGCCGACATTGACTCCTACATCGAGGGCCTCAAGCGCTCCGCGGCCGAGAACGCGGCCTCGTCGTCCTCCTCGACCTCGTCGTCGACGCCTCAGTCGGGTACGCCCCAATCCGGCGCGTCCCAGTCCGGGGCGCAGAGCGGGGGCGCCTCCTAATGGCTACCGTATCGATCGCGCCGGCCCGGCCTCGCCGATTCCTGGAGCTGACCCTCATGGGGTTGGCTCTGGCCGTCGGCATCGCCGGCTACGTGCTGACGTCGCTGAACTACACGGGGGAGATCCCCGCGAACCTGCTCACGCAGGTCGGTGTCCTGGTGGCCATCGCCATCATCGCCGAGGTCGGCGTGCACTTCCTGGCGCCCTACGCTGACCCCGTGATCCTGCCGGTCGCGGTGGCGCTGACGGGCCTCGGGCTGGCGATGATCTACCGCCTCGACCTGTCGTATGCCCGCAGGGACGAGGCCGTGGTTGGCTTCCGCCAGGCCCTCTTCGTGGGCATCGCGATCGTTATCGCGGCGGTCATTTTGATCACGCTGCGCGACCATCGCATGCTGCGCCGCTACACCTACACCTTCGGCGCACTCTCACTGTTCCTGCTGCTCCTGCCCATGATCCCGGGCCTGGGCCAGGAGACCTTCGGCGCGCGCGTGTGGATCCACCTGGGTCCCATCTCCGTTCAGCCCGGCGAGCTCGTGAAGATCACGCTGGCGATCTTCTTCGCCGGATATCTCGTGACCAACCGCGACAACCTGGCGATCGGCGGCCGTAGGTTCCTCGGCATGCGCCTGCCGCGCGCCCGCGACCTCGGCCCGATCATGGTCGTCTGGCTGATCGGCATCGCGATCCTCGTCCTGCAGCGCGACCTGGGTACCTCACTGCTGTTCTTCGGCCTCTTCGTCGCGATGCTGTACGTCGCCACGAACCGCGTGTCGTGGCTGGTCATCGGCTTTGCTCTGTTCGTGCCCGCAGTCCTCGTGGCGGTCAAGTCCTTCGCCCACGTGCAGACGCGCTTCAACATCTGGCTCAACGCCCTCGACCCCGACATCTACAACCAGGGGTCCTATCAGCTCGTCCAGGGCTTGTTCGGACAGGCTTCCGGCGGCCTCATGGGCACCGGCTGGGGCCGCGGCTACCCGCAGCTCGTGCCGCTGGCGAACTCCGACTTCATCCTCTCCTCCTTCGCGGAGGAACTGGGCTTGACCGGCATGGCCGCGATCCTTGTCCTGTACCTGATCCTCATTCAGCGCGGCCTGCGCGCGGCTCTCACGGTGCGTGACGGCTTCGGCAAGCTCCTGGCGACCGGCCTGAGCTTCTCGCTGGCCATCCAGCTGTTCGTGGTGCTCGGCGGCATCACGCGCATCATCCCGCTGACCGGCCTGACGGCCCCGTTCCTGGCGGCCGGCGGCTCCTCGATGGTGTCCTCGTGGATCACCGTCGCCCTGCTGATCCGCGTGTCCGACGCTGCTCGCCGCCCGGCCTCGACCCCCGCGCCGTGGAATTCCGGCATCCAGCCAGCCGTGGGAGTGGGTGAGTAGACCGTGAACAACCAGATCCGCAAGATCTTCATCATCGTCCTCATCATGTTCGCCCTGCTGGGCGTGGGCGTGACGAACACGCAGTTCATCTCCGCGTCTTCGCTCAACGCCGACGCGCGCAACCAGCGTACGATCCTGCACGCCGCGGAAACCGACCGCGGCCCGATCATCGTCGACAAGACGGCCATCGCCTCGTCCGAGCGCGAACAGGACTCCAAGCGTTACGCGCGCTCCTACGCCGAGGGCCCGCTGTACGCGCCGGTCACGGGCTATTTCTCGTCCGTGGGCAACGCGTCGACGGGTATCGAGGCCGCCGAGGAGGACGTCCTGGACGGCCAGTCGCAGACGCTGCTCGGCCAGCGCCTGCGTAACCTCCTGACCGGCCAGAACCGCCAGGGCGGCGGCGTGGAGCTCACCCTGAACTCGCGGATGCAGAAGGCTGCCGCCGAGGCCCTCGGGAACCGCAAGGGTGCCGTCGTGGCTCTCGACGCGAAGACCGGCGCGGTCCTCGCGATGTACTCGGCGCCGACGTTCGATCCGAACCAGCTTGCATCCTCCGACGCGAACGCTGTGTCGGACGCGTTCTCGGCGCTTTCCTCGGACCCGAATAAGCCGCTGCTCAACCGCGCGATCTCCGAGCGTTACGCGCCCGGTTCCACCTTCAAGGTCCTCACGACGATCGCCCTCATCGAAAACGGCGTCGCCGAGCCCGACACGCGCATGCCGTCGCCGGTGTCCACGACCCTGCCCGGCACCACGACCGAGGTGTCCAACATCGAGTCCTCGACCTGCGGTGACGGCAACCCGACGCTGACCGAGGCCTTCGCCCGCTCGTGCAACACGACCTTCGTGCTCGCCTCCGAGCAGCTGACGAGCCAGCAGCTCATCGACGTGACGAACCGATTCGGTTTCGGCCGCGAGTCGCAGATCCCGCTGACGGTGACCCCCTCGGTCTTCCCCTCCGACGCCGACGCCGCGCAGCTCGCGATGAGCTCGATCGGCCAGTACACGGTCCAGACGACACCCCTGCAGATGGCCCAGATCGCTCAGACTGTCGCCAACAAGGGCCAGATGATGACCCCGTACCTCATCGACTCGATCGTGGACGCCGACAACCAGGTCGTGCGCACGACCAGCCCGATCGACGGCGGCCGCCCGATTTCCGCGGAGACGGCCTCGAAGCTGCGCGCCATGATGGAAGCCGTCGTTTCCCAGCCCTACGGCAGCGGCACGACGATGGCGCTGCCGAACGTGGCCGTCGCCGCCAAGACCGGCACCGCTGAGACCGGTGAAGGCAACCGCGCGAACGCGTGGGCCATCGGCTTTGCGCCCGCCGACAACCCGCAGATCGCTTTCGCGGTCCTCGTCGAGGGCGACGACACCAACCCCACCCCGCACGGTGGCGACGTGGCCGGCCCGATCGCTCGCGCTGTCCTGGAAGCGGGGCTCAAGTGAGCGCGCCACGCATGACATCCGGCGCCGGGCGAGTGCTTGGCGGGCGCTACACGCTGCTCACCCCGATCGCGCAGGGCGGCATGGGCGAGGTCTGGAAGGCCCGAGACCGGGTCAGCGGACACATCGTCGCCGCGAAGGTCCTGCGCCCCGAGCTGGCGGGCGAGGAGCTCTCCCTGTCGCGCCTGCGCCTCGAGGCCCGCAACTCGATGTCGATTTCCCACCCGAATATCGCGAACACGCAGGATTCGGGCCAGGAGGATGGCATCGGCTGGATCATCATGGAGCTCGTCGACGGCTACCCGCTGACGGACTACCTGCGCAGCAGCTCGCGCATCGAGCCCGAGTACCTCATGCCGATCCTCGTGCAGGTCGCGATGGCCCTGGGTGCCGCCGCGCGCGCCGGCGTCGTGCACCGAGACATCAAGCCCGCGAACATCCTTGTTCGCCCTGACGGCATGGTGAAACTGACGGACTTCGGTATCTCGCGCGCCACCGGCCAGGTGAACCTGACGGCCGCGGGCATGGTCATGGGCACCGCCCAATACCTGCCGCCCGAGCAGGCCATGGGCGAGATCGCCACCCCCATCGGCGACCTGTATGCCCTCGGCGTCATCGCCTACGAGGCCGCGGCCGGGCGCCGCCCCTTCACCGGCGAAACGCAGGTGGACATCGCGTTCTCGCACGTCAACGACCCGGTGCCCCCGCTCCCGGATTTCGTCCCCGAGCCGCTCGCGGACGTCATCCTGCACCTGCTGGAGAAGGACCCCGCGAAGCGCCCCGAGTCCGGCTCTGCCGCCGTGCGCGAGATCGCCGCGGCCGCCAAGGCCATGGGGATCTCCGTGACTCCTCGACCCCTCCCCCTGCCGAAGGCCGCGCAGCGCCCGGCCGAGGTCCGCACACCCGTCCAGCCCTCCGTGCCGATCGTTGCGCCGGTGCGTCACCTCACGCGCCGCACGCTCCCAGAGGACATGCTCCAGCCTCCCTCGGGCCTGACCCCCAAGGTGCGCACCACGACCGGCCGCCACGCCGCCGTCCCCGTCCTGGACGAGGCGACCACGATCGAGCCCTCCTCCTCGGCGATTCCCATCACGGGCCGCCACGCGTCGGTTCCGCGCATCCTCGACGAGGCCGAGGTCCTTCCGACCGCACGCCCCGTTTCCGCGCCCACCCGGGTTCGTCGCCTGCACCCCGAGACCACCGGAGAGCATGCACCCGCGGTGTCCGGTGCCGTCCGCTCGCTGACCTCGACCGGGCGCCACGCGGCAATCCCGGCCCCTCCGGTCGCCCCTCAGGCACCCGCCTCGGCGCCAACTCCGACCCGCTCCACCGCCGCGGCACCCGCCGCTCCCTCTACCCCGGCATCTGCGCCCGCGCCCACCACGCCTGGATCCGACCAGGCCTCGGATGACCGCCGAGCCGCCCTCGCGCAGCGCCTGCGTGAACGCGCAGCTACCCGTCAGGCCGAGGACGCCGCCGAGGCGCAGCGCCGCGAACGCGTCGCACGCGAAGAAGAACAGCGCCAACGCGAACTGCGCGAAGCCCGTGAACGCCGCGAAGCCGAACAGGCACAGCGCAAGGCCGCCCAACGCAGCGCCCCCACCATCCCCCAGCCGACCCGCACCGAGCAGCCTCGCCGTCAGAAGGCAGCCACCGCCTCGTCGGCGCGCACCACGAACGGTGGAACGCCGCGCGTATACGGCACCGTCCCCGAGCCTCGGGCCCCCAAGCCGTCGTCTCGCCCACGCCGATCCGTGTTCGAGCCTCGACCCGACAAGGCGACGCGCGGACCGCGCTGGCACGACCTCGACGCCCGTTCGGCAGACAGGACGCGGCCACCGGCCAAAACCGCCTACTCGCGCAGCGCGGTCGCACCACCCGTCCCAGCATCCAGGCAGATTATTCGCGCGGTCATCGTCGCAGTCATCACGATTGGGCTCATCGCGCTCACAGCTATTACGATCAAACACATGCTTGGCTCCCTGATTCATCCAAGTGCAGGAGCACACATTATCGAGGAGGTTAGGACATGGCAGAGCCCATGGCCCACCGTCTAGCTGGCCGATACGAGGTCCGCTCGCTCATCGGGCGCGGCGGCATGGCCGAGGTCCACCTGGGCTTCGACACTCGTCTCTCGCGCGTCGTCGCCATCAAAATGCTGCGACGCGACCTGGCGCAAGATTCGATCTTCCAGGCGCGCTTCCGCCGCGAAGCGCAGTCAGCGGCGTCGCTGAATCACCCGAACATCGTCGCCGTCTACGACACCGGCGAGGAGATCATCGAAGACGCGTCCGGCCGCTCGATCGCGGTGCCCTACATCGTCATGGAGTACGTGGAGGGGCACACGGTCAAGGAACTCATCTCCGACGGTACGGCCGTGCCGATCAACGAGGCCATCGAGATCGTGTCCGGCGTCCTGTCCGCCCTCGAGTACTCGCACGCGAACCACCTCGTGCACCGCGACATCAAGCCCGGCAACATCATGCTGACATCGGACGGCAAGGTCAAGGTCATGGACTTCGGCATCGCGCGCGCCCTGACCGACTCGCAGGCCACCATGACGCAGACGAACGCCGTCGTGGGCACCGCCCAGTACCTCTCCCCCGAGCAGGCGAGCGGCGAGGCCGTGGACGCTCGTTCCGATCTGTATTCGACGGGCGTCGTCCTCTTCGAGCTGCTGACCGGCCGCCCGCCCTTCAAGGGTGACTCCGCCGTCGCCGTCGCCTACCAGCACGTCGAGCAGATCCCGCCCACGCCCTCGTCGATCCTGTCCGACATCCCGGACTCCCTCGACCGCGTGGTGCTCAAGGCCCTGGCGAAGAACCGCGAGGACCGCTACCCAAGCGCGGCCGCGATGCTCGCGGACCTGCAGCGCGTCGCCCGAGGCCTCGACGTGGGCGCACCGCCTGCGGACTCGTGGGCCACCGAGGTGCTGCCCGCCGCCGGCGTCGCTAGCGCCCAGACCGCTGCGACCATGCCGATGGCGGCCGTCGCCAACCGCACCCCAGCCCCGGCCGCGACCTCCACGTCGCTGCCCCCGGTGGCCACCGCGGACGCGGATGACGACGTCGCAAAGTCCCGCAAGCGCCGCACGGCGATCATCGCGTCGCTCGTCGTCGTTGCCCTGCTGCTGATCGGCGGCTTGGTGTGGGCCCTCACGCGTGGCGCCGAACAAGCGGAGACGATCGCGGTCCCCAACGTCGTCGGCCTGACGCAGGCCGAGGCGAAGACTCAGATCGAGCAGGCAGGCTTCACGTGGGAGCTCAACCCGGACAAGGTCGCCTCCGACACTGTCGCCGAGGGGGCCGTCGCCTCCACTGATCCCGCAGCCGGCACGCAGGCCGAGAAGGGCGCGACCGTGCGCGTCACCATCTCCTCCGGCCCCGATTCCGTGACCCTGCCGGACAACCTCGTCGGCATGAGCCCTGACGACGCCCGCAAGGCCATCGAGGCCCTGGGTCTGAAGTGGGAGCTCGATAACAGCAAGGTCGCCTCCGACACCGTCCCCGCGGGCAAGGTCGCGCAGACCAACCCCTCCCCCGGTTCGAAGGTGAAGGCCGGCCAGACGATCCGTGCCTACCTGTCCTCTGGTTCTGACCAGGTCGATGTTCCGGACCTGTCCGGCATGAGCCAGGACCAGGCGCGCAGCGCCCTGAAGGCCGTCGGCCTGGAGCTCGGTAACGTGACGAACGTCGACTCCGAGAAGGACAAGGATCGCATCGTCGATCAGGACCCGGCCACCGGCACGAAGGTCAAGAAGGGCACCACCGTCGGCGTGTCCGTGTCGAACGGTAAGGCCGCCCAGGTGGAGATCCCCTCCGTCGTCGGCATCGGCCGTGATGACGCCGAGGCGCAGCTCAAGGCTCTCGGCCTGAACGTCACCGTCGAAGAGGTCGCGGGCAACCAGCCCGCCGGCCAGGTCCTGTCCGTCGAGCCCGGCGTGGGCTCGAAGGTCGACAAGAACTCGACCGTGAGGCTGAAGGTCGCGAAGGGCACCCAGAACGGCAACAACAACGGGAACAATAACGGCAACAACGGGAACGGCCACTGAGGCTCTTGTGAGTCGGCTCCGCGCCGCGGCTGTCCGACTGGCGGTTGAGCCTGCTAGCGGTTGAGCCAGTGAGCCGCTGTTGCACCGATGAGTGAGGCCCGCGCTCGCGAGGAGAAATCCCGCGGCGCGGACCTCACTGTATGCGCGGGTCTGCCTCCGCAACGCACATGAGCGAACCAGTCACTCGGTGGATAGGTGTTGTGCTGCGACGTGGGCTCAAAAGGCGCGAGATGGCGCAAAACCCCCAGAACGCAGAATCTACAGCTTGAAGCGCTCGGCGACGACGGGCTTGAGGGACACGGCACGCTCACGCGCGTCGGCGTCGCCGCAGGCGGCCAGCCAGTTGGCGAACATGAGGTGCCCGGACTGGGTCATGACGGACTCGGGGTGGAACTGGACGCCCTCGAGGGGCAGGGACCGGTGGCGCACGCCCATGATGATGCCGGACTCGGTGCTCGCGGAGACCTCGAGCTCGTCGGGCATGGTCGCCGGGTCGATAGTCAGCGAGTGGTAGCGGGTGACGGTCAGCGGCGAGGGCACGCCCTCGAACACGCCGCGCCCGTCGTGGGTGATGACGGAAGTCTTGCCGTGCATGAGCTCGGGAGCGTGCCCAACAGTCGCGCCAAAGAGCTCGCCCAGGGCCTGGTGGCCCAGGCACACGCCCAGCATCGGGATCTCGCGCTCGGCGCAGTCGGCGATGGTCTGCAGGGAGGCGCCGGCGCTCTTGGGGTCGCCGGGGCCGGGGGAGATGAGGACACCGTCGTAGCCGGCCTCGAACCATGCGGGATCCACGACATCGTTGCGCACAACGTCCACGACGGCGCCCAGGTGGCGCAGGTAGCCCACGATCGTGAAGACGAACGAGTCATAGTTGTCGACGCAGAGGATTCGTGCCATCGCAGGTCCTTTCATGTACGAGGCCGTGGCCCCTTCTCCGTCATCCATCGTAGGGCGCTCCCCCAGTGGGCGCGCGGGCGCTGTCCGCTCTCCGGGCGCGCGGGCGCGTGCGGAGAAGCCCGGCCCACGGACGCGGATACAACACGAGGCCGGGGTGGCCCCGGCCTCGTCCCATCCTCAAGCGAGCGGCTCAGGCTCAGCCGACGGAGGACTGTCCCAGTTCCAGGTAGGACTGGACCCAGGGGTAGACCCAGGTGAACAGGGCGGCGACGGCCGCGCCGATGAGGGCGAGGGATTCAATGACTTTGAACCAGGTGGGGCCGGGCAGGTGGCGGAAGATCCATGCGTACATGTGGGGTCCTTCAGTTCGTGGGTTCGTCGACGAGTTCGGCGGGGACACCCGTGTCCTTGGGGGTCCAGGATTCGAACTTGAGGTGGACGATGTAGCGCTGCCAGTTGCCGTATTCGGGGTGGCAGGTGGTCATGGTCATCCAACGCTCGGTGGGGGTTTCGGACCAGGCGAGGTCGTCGATGACGGGGGCGACGACGCGCATCTGCGTGGGGTCGGTCGCATCGATGATCTCGGAGGAGACCATGGAATAGACGAGGTAGTGGTCGTCGACTTCCACGACGACCTTGTCGCCCTGGGTGAGGCGGTCGATCCAGCGGAAGTTGTTGCCGTAGGTGCGGCGGTGGCCGGCGACGGAGAAGTTGCCGACGCCGCCGGGCTGGGTGGTCATGTCGTAGTGGCCGGCCCACCCCTGGTCGAGGACGTAGGAGGTGGTGCCTTCGGCGAGGGGGATCTTCATCCAGTCCCAGGTGGGCACGTGGACGAGGCCGTAGACCTCGCCGTCGCCGACTTCGCGGTCGAAGGCAGGCGGGTCGTCGGTGCGGACATCGCCGAGGGTGCGCTTGGCGGGCTGGTGGCCCTCTTCGTACGAGGCGATGGTCTGGGAGACCTGCCCGGAGACTTCGTAGGTCGTCCAGTACAGCTGCCAGACGGAGAAAAGGCCGAGGACGAACGCGAAGGTGATGAGCAGTTCGCCGACGACACCGACGATGTTCCAGAAGATGTTGGAGCGCTTTTTGCTTGTCGGCGAGGCTGGGGCGACGTGTTCACCCATTCGTTTCCTCCACGGTTGCGTAGTTGACTGTCTGCGAGGTGGTGGCGGGCGCGAAGCTCAGGGAGTCTCTGGTCTGCATGTCCCACCCGAGGCCATACTTTGTCACGTAGACCTGGTAATTCACCATACGTGGGTTTGCAGTAACCGTCGCGCGCAGGGTGGCAGGATCACCGATTGCTTGGATCACATAGGGCGGCGAGTAGCTGGTGCCGTCGACGAGGATGACGTTGCCGATGCAGCGGATGACGGTGCGGGACGTGACGCGCACGCCTTGGACGGTCATGGCCTCGGCGCCGCCGCTCCACAGGGCGTTCATGGTGTCCTCGATGTCCTGCTGGTGGATGACGAGGTCGTTGGGGGTCGCGCCCTCGGGGATCTGCCCGGGGGGCGCGTCGGAGAGGGTGATTTGGACGCCGGGCCCGGTGACTGGGCGGTTGGAGCGGGCGGTGAACGCATCTTCGTCGGGGGCGCCGGATTGGGGGTCGGCGGAGGAGAAGCTCTGGACCTGCGCGTCGAGCTCGGACACCTCGTTGTCGAGGGCTTTGACCTGCTCCTGGCGGTTACGCACGAGGGTGGTCAGGTCGGAGGTGGCCGCGGGATTCTTGCGTTCGTTGAGCGCGGAGACGGAGAAAAGGAGTCCGGAGGCGACGGTGACGGCGAGGACGCCGACGATGTGGCGGACGCTGTGTGGGCACATCTTTCCCCCTCCCGTGGCGCTGCGCTTTGGCACTTTCCACGTCCGAGACTACGCTAGTGGTGCGACTATTTCATCACCGCCGGGCGGTTTTCTTCCCGCGCGGGCCAGCAGAGAGGACCCGACGTGGCCGAATCCAAGAAGCGTAAGAAGAATGGGCATGAGGTTGAGGACGATACCGATATCCAGAACTGGACTGACGGTATTCCGCTGAGCCCGGCCTGGTGGGCGCCCGCTTTCGTGACCCTGATGATTCTGGGCCTGCTGTGGGTTGTCGTCTACTACATTTCGTCGGGCACGTACCCGGTGCCGAAGCTGGGCGCGTGGAACATCGCGGTGGGCCTGGGCACGATGATGGTCGGCTTCCTGATGACGCTACGTTGGCGTTGACGGGGGCGTGGCGGGCGCTGGCCTGCCGTCTCCAGTGAGTGTGAGTGTGGGGCGTTCCGGCTGCGGCCGGGACGCCCCACTATTTCTATCGACGAGGCCGTGGCTGACTACCGGGTCACGGCCTCGTCCTCGGGTCACGCCCTGCTGAGTTCGACCCGCATGCCCGCGTCGTACATGCCGAGGAGGGATCGTCCGGCCAGCCCGTCTTCGAGGCGCGCGGGGTGCGCGCTGGCAAAGGACATGACGGTCGTGGCGCCGGCTCGCAGGATCGCGGGTGAGGCAGGGGCGGAGGGGCCGAGGACGACGGTGTGGGCGTCGGAGGAGAGCGCGAGGAGGCGCGGCATGGTCTTGTTGACGAACGCGGATCCGGAGATGAAGACGTAGTCCATCTCGGGGAGCAGGTATTCGCAGGCGGAGTCGGGGTAATCGCCGTCGAAGACGTTGCGTTCGAGGATGGTGAGCTGCGCGGCGTCGGGCATGGCGGCGGCCGCGAAG
Organism: uncultured Actinomyces sp.; assembly: GCA_938041695.1. Taxonomy (GTDB): domain Bacteria; phylum Actinomycetota; class Actinomycetes; order Actinomycetales; family Actinomycetaceae; genus Pauljensenia. The sequence goes on along the minus strand of CALISI010000027.1, from coordinate 26,617 downwards.
GGGAAGTGTCCGATGACGGCGACGCGCTTGCCGGCGACGAGGGGCGCGTAGGGGTGGAAGGTGCGCGCCCAGTTGTTTTCCTTGCAGGGGGTAAATCCGTGGGCGAGGGCGCGGACGGGGTGGGAGTGGTAGGCGTTGACGGCGGCCATGCCGATGCCGGCGTCTTCGAAGTTCCAGGACTTGGCGAGGGCCGCGACGTCGCGCAGGGGCCGTCCGATGAGGTCGGAGGGATCCTCGGTGGCACGCGGGCGGGACTGGACGTTCATGCCGAAGGCCATGCCGACGCCGTCTTCGCTGGAGGCGACGCGGCGCCATTTGCCGTCGGTGTGGATCGCCGTGACGGTGATATCGGCGGGTATCTCGTCGATGAGCTGGTCGTACAGGTCCCAGGGGCTGGTCATGGTCTCTCCTGTGGGAAGCATGAGGGAGGGCCCGGCATGCTTTGCCGGACCCTCCCTATGTTAGGCCATCCTTAGATGCGACGCGCCTGTCGGTCGCGAACGCGTCACGCGCCGTAGACCTCGTACAGGACGCGGAAAGCGAGCGCGTTCAGCGCGACCATGCCCGCGATCATGCCGAGGGCCGCGAGCGCCTGGCGGCGATTCTGCGCGGCCTCCGTGACGCCCGAGCGCGGGCGTGCCAGGCGCACCAAAACCCACGTGGCGGCCACGCCGGCGATCGCCCCGCCGATGTGCCCCTGCCAGGAGATGCCGCTGACCACGAAGCCGTACACGAGGTTGACGCCGAGCAGGGTCAGGATCGCGGTCGTGTCGGACCCACCCAGGCGCTGCAGGACAAACACCGCGCCGAAGAGCCCAAACACGGCGGCGGACGCGCCCACCGTGCTGACGAAAATCTCGGTGGGCTGGATGAGGCACCACGCGAGGATGAAGGCGGAACCACCCAACGCGCTCACCAGGTACACCGTGAGGAAACGCCACCAGCCCATGACCGGCTCGATCGCACGCCCCACCCAGTACAGGGACAGCATGTTGAACAGGATGTGCAACAGACCACCGTGCAGGAATGCGCCCGTGAGGATCGTCCACGGGTGTGCCATCAGCTGCGCGGGAACGAGGGCGAGCGAGGACGTGAGGGAGGGCGACACCCATGTGAGGGCGTACATGAGGACGCAGATCGCCATCATCGCGTAGGTGACGACCGGCGCGCCAGCGGCGGCCGCGCGCGCCGGGGAACGCATCCACCCCTTCTTTGAGGAGGAGCAGTCCACGCAAATGGAACGGACCTCTGTGGGGATCGCGCAGTCCACGCACATGGGGCGGTTGCAGCGCTTGCAGTAGTCGACGCTGCGCACGCCCGGGTGGCGCGGGCACTCGGGGGCGGCGCGCGGGTCAGAGCGTTGGCCGTAGCTCGGCATGCTCATAGCTTCCCTTTCGGCGGGGGTAAGGGACGAGGCCGGGGAGCGCCATCCCGGTCACTGCACGCAGCAGCGGGGGCGGCCCCGGCCTCGTCGATGATGAGGGGAGAGGGTCAGTCGACGATCTCGATGGAGTTGATGACCTGCTCCGTCACGGGGCGGTCGTTCGCGCCCGTGGGGGTCGTGGCGATGGCGTCGACGACGCGCTTGGACTCCTCGTCGACGACGCGCTTGGACTCCTCGTCGACGACCTTGCCGAAGATGGTGTGGTTGCCGAGCAGCCACGGGGTGGGGGCCACGGTGATGAAGAACTGGGAGCCGTTGGTGCCCTTGCCCATGCGCTTGCCGGCGTTGGCCATGGCGAGCAGGTAGGGGTCGTTGAAGTTCAGCTCGGGGTGGATCTCGTCGTTGAACTGGTAGCCGGGACCGCCGGTGCCAGTGCCGAGGGGGTCGCCGCCCTGGATCATGAAGCCGGGGATGACGCGGTGGAAGATGGTGCCGTCGTAGAGGGGACGGGAGGTCTTCTGACCGGTCTTCGGGTCGACCCATTCGCGCTCGCCCTTGGCCAGGGTCACGAAGTTGTTGACCGTGTTGGGGGCGTGGTTGGGGAACAGTTCGACGGTGATGTCGCCGGCGGAGGTGTGAAGAATAGCTTTCATGACTGTAATGGTCGCATCTTTTCCTGGGTGTTTCCTGTCCGTCGTGCAGCTCACGCGAGCCGGTGGGCTGCAGATCACAGCCCGTTGTTGCACAATAGGAGTGAGTGGCGCGTCCGCGCCCCTGTTTATTGTGGACAGAATCGGAGACATCATGGTTACTTCGCCGACTTTCGATGCAGAAAAGCTGCGTGCATCGTCGCAGCAGCTTCGCGACGCCGCTGCCATTTACGCCGGCAAGGTTGCCGTGCGGGCTGCCGATCTGGCTGGCCAGGGCGTTGACTGGGCCGCGCCTCGCGCCCAGGCCGCGCTGAACTCCGCGATCGAGCACGCGACCCCCGCGATCGAGAACGCTGCCGCTCGCGCGCAGGCTGCCGCCGCGCAGGCCGGCCCGGCGATCGAGAACGCTCGCGAGCACCTCGTGGATGACTACCTGCCGCGCGCTTCCCTCGCCGTGAACCAGGCGGGTGCGGCTCTGCAGGCTCGCGGTTCGCTGTCGGATCGCGCTCGCCGCGCGTCCGAGGCCTCGGCCGTCGCCCTCGCGACGCCCACGCCTAAGCGCCGCAAGTGCCGCGTGCTGCGCGCCTTCGGCCTGACGGCCCTGGTGGGCGCCGTCGCCGGTGCGGGCTACATCCTGTGGAAGCGTTCCCAGCCGATCGAGGATCCGTGGGCCGAGGAGTACTGGGCCGATCTGGACACGGATTCTTTCGTGCCGGACACCGAGGCTGAGAAGGCCACCTTCGAGGCGGGCGAGTGAATTTAACTTCTGACAGGTTTTTGCTTCGGGGGCCGCGGCGCGCTGCGTCGCGGCCCCCGCCCAGTCGCGCAGGTGCCTTCACGCTTCTCTTATTGAGAGGGTTACTTTCTTCCGGAACACAGCTCGCAGTTACCGAGCATTTTTGCGAGCCTTGCCGGTTGGTCATATGATGAGGATCATCTCATTGCTATCAGCAGGCCGCGCCTGCGCTTGTTTCACCTGGAGGTTTTCCTGAGCGACGTAAGCTTCGACTCCAATAAGCACGATCAGACGCGTCAGGACGCTGAGAAAGGCGGGGAGTCTCTCACGACTGCCGCCGATGGCATCGACACCTTCCGGCGCGCAGGTTGAATCCGTGTGGGGCGACGAGGCCGGCGTTGACGCTGCGCGCCGCGCACTGCAAGATTCCTACTTCGTGCTCCGCGATGGATTCAAGGGGGAGCGAGAGCACTTCCTCGACTTCGGCACGAAGATCGACGAGACCGAGGAAGCATTCCGGCAAATGGAGGAGCAGAACGCGGATTATTTCTCGCAGACGAACACAGCCATGGCCCAGGACCCTGCCGTCGCCGCCGCGGCCGCCGGATCGGGAGCGGGTACCGGAGCAGGTTCATCCGGTTCGGCGTACCAGAACACCGACCCGAACGCTGCCGGTAGCTCCGAGTTCTGAACCCACGAAAGGATATTCCAGTGGTTCACGGCCCATGTACCACCACCTCATGCGTTTCGTGGAGGACGCGAAGGCGAACGAATCCCTGGCGGATTACGACAGCAAGCACAAGGCGACGCTGGAGGCGATGAAGGAAGCCGAAGAGTACATTCAGCATTTCCGGGAGTATCAGGGATTCCAGGGCCAAACCGGCGACGCCATCAACAAGTGGCTCGAGGACGCGGAGCGCCGCCTCCGGCTCTGGAAGGCTTCGTACCTCGCCACGTCGCAGGTCGAGGTCGAGATGCACCGCGTCATGAAGCACGCGCGCGAAGAGGCTGAGATGCTCTCTTTCCCGTCCTCGTTGACGCCACGCTGGATAAACTGCGCGACGTGGCCGAGGTAAGGATCCCGGTCATTGAGCAGTATTGCCTCGTCGGCATGGCATATAACGCGGTCGCATCGACCGGCGCTGCCGTCTACGACGCGGTCGCGGCGCAGGCCAACAACCAGCGCGAGGCCAGCTCGACGGATATCCTCCAGCGGCTCAACGACTCGATGCAGGGACTCGCAAACCACGCGGCCCGCATCAAGGAGCTGCAGGGGGAGTTAAAGAGTCGCGACAGGAAGTGGGACCCAGGTGATCTCCCCCAGCCTTCCGATCCGTCCGTCGCCGATCAGCTCGAAAAGGGATACAAGGACGTATCGAGCCACGTTCCTGGCGTGTATCCAGGCAACAGGGACACCGACTACGGTCGATCAGACCTGCGCGGCCCCAATTCCGGACTCTACCCGAACGGTTTCGACGACCCGACCGCGCAGGACGCGGACGCCGAGAAGCTACGCAAGCTCCAGTCCGAGCGCATCCCCGACAAGTTCACCAAGGACGGCGAGCTGGGGAGCCGCAGCAATCCCATCACCGACCCCGAGGACCTGAAGGGCATCGACCTGCTGCATTCACGCATCGGCGGGGAGCGCTACGCCAACGGTACCGTCGGCGGATACACCCCCGCTCCTCCGAACGATCGCCATCATCCTCTGTGGAACATTAACGGGGGTCCCTCCAGCCGCTTCGACGCCTCCGGGCGTACGAGCCTGGCGGGCGCGGGTGCCCTCGGCGCCGGCGTCCTCGGTGCGGGTGCCCTCGGCGCGGCTGCCCTCGGAGCGCGCGGCGCGTCGGGTCTGGGTGCCGCTTCACTGGGCGGCCTGGGTCGCGGCGGCGCGGGCGGTATGTCCGGCCCCGCAGGCAAGACGGGTGGCGGCAGCGCCGCTGGCGGCGCCGCCGCGGCCGGGCGGCCCGGCATGGGCGGCTTCATGGGCGCGGGCGCCGGTGCCGGCAAGGACGACAAGAAGGGCAAGCGGCGCAAGTACACGGCCTTCAAGTTCGAGGACGACGAGGACGACGCGCTGCCCCCCGGCTACGTCAATCCGATGTCGCAGACCTACGGCTCGGACAAGGACCTGAAGCCGCCTCCCCGAAGGACGACGGATGGGACCCTCGCCAATGGTGACCACGAACCGCGCTTCCAATCGCCGCTGGCGACTACATTTTGCGGGTGCGTGTGCGATGACCCTGGCGGCCGGGGCCATCGCCCTGCCCGCCGCCCCCGCGCACGCCGCCGACCCGATCACGGCAGCAGACCAGCCTCACTTCGCTTACTACAAGCTGGATCAGGCGCGGGCCAAGGGCTACACGGGTAAGGGCGTGACCATCGCACTCATCGACGGCGAGGTCGACACCAGCGCACCCGAGCTCGCAGGCGCCACCATCATCGATAAAACACCGTGCACAGTCACATCGGGCGCCAACTCCAAGAGCCACGGCACGGCGATGGCCTCACTCCTGGTCTCCAAAGAGTACGGCGTCGCCCCCGACGCAACACTCCTGGCCTACCGAACCACCTTCCCTAAGGATGGAGACAAGGCAGAGTCCGATTGCCAAGGCCACCACGGCAACAGTCTCTACGAGCCCGAGTGGCTGATCAATCAGGCCATCACCGACGGCGCACAAATCATCAGCATTTCCTCATCAAGCCGTGACACGAGCGGCGCGGTGAAGTGGGCGATCGCCCGCGCCAACGCCCTCGGTGTTATCGTCGTCGGTCCCGCCGGAAACGACAACGAGGAAGAAACCCTGCACACCTACGGGAAGTGGTCCGGTGTGGTCAGCGTCAGCGCCATCGACACCTCCGGCAAACGCGCCGAATACTCCTCGTGGGGCAAAGGCGTAACAGTTGCGGCCGTCGGAGGCCCCATCCTCGCCCACAACTACGAGACCAACACCAACATCAGCACGAGAGGCACCTCCAACGCCACACCCCTGGTCGCCGGATTCCTGGCCCTGGCCAAACAAAAGTGGCCCAACGCCACCAGCAACCAACTCCTCCAACTGCTCACGCACACGGCCCGCACTGACCAAGACGGGTGGAACAAGTACATCGGATACGGCGGAGCTGACCCAGGAGCTATGGTCAACACCGATCCGTCCCAGTACCCCGACGAGAACCCGATCATGGACAAGGGCTACACCGACCTGGGCCCCACCAACGAAGAGACCCAGCAGTACCTCGCCGGCCCCGTCGACCCCCGAGACATCGCCGGAGACTCCACCTACACTTACCGAGGCATCGACGAAAGCATCTTACGGGACACCGACACCGCCGTACCCATGCACCTGGGCACCAGCCCCCGCTACCACGCCAAGTAGGACAGAAAAGACCCCGCGTCGCCACCGTTTGGCGGTTCGGCGCGGGGTCTGTCGTCTCTCTGGATCAGCTCTTCGACGAAGAGTTCATCACAGCAACCACGATCGCTATGATGACGGAGATCAGGATCAAGATGATGCCGGGCGGCGTGAGGTAGAGCAACATGGCGACTGAGAGCCAGTACAAGCCGTCTCCACCATCGCCATGATTGCCGGTAATCAGATCAATGACACCCCAGGAAAGGAAGGGCGAAACCGCAAACATCAAGCCAATTACAAGCACAATAATCGCCGGCTTGTATGACGTGGGACGACGAGTAGGCACCGCAGGCCCGTAGAACCCAGGCCCAGGCTGCGGGAAGCCCGATTGCATCCCGGCATCCGCGGGCATCTGCCCCCAACTCTGCTGCATTGCTTGCTGCGGCAGATACTCCGCCTGCGGGGGGCTGGGCACTTGTTGGCCAACGTATCCCGGGATGGCGTTCGGGTCGGGATTCTGGGGATTCGCTGCGGTCACTGATATTCCTTGGGAGGTTGCTGGTGGAGGAGCGAAGGTCATCGGATTAGAAGATTCTAGAACAACGAGATGAGGTAGAAGAACCCGTAGATCAAGAGGATCAGAAGAACCACAAGGCCGACAACCGTGAGCGGCGCAGCATTCATGAGCAGACCTCGCGCGATGTAGCCGCGCTCGTAGCGGTTCTTCGTCTGCTTGAGCGCGACGAAGCCGAGAACAAGACCGATGATGTTCACCGCGACGACGGGGATGGAGAAGAATCCGGCCATGAAGATGAAGCTAATCGGAGCCAGGTCCAGCCAGTGCTCACCTCTCGGAATCAGCACGTACACCAGCGTCCCGAGGATGACTAGCGCAAAGGCAACAAGCCCGGTGATCCCGAATCCGCGACACGCTGCCCCTAAGGCCTTGCCCCGGCTACGCCCAGGTACGCCGGGCTGCCGGGGAGCCTGCGCCGGATACCCGTTCAAGCCGGGACCGGTCGAAAATGGAGTCGTCACAGGTAGTCCTTCAATCGCTGGTGGTAATCGAACAGGGGCGTTCCGGATGACTTAGTACGCCATCGCAAAGATGGATGGTCAGCATAACAGCAGCCAGGAACATGATCATCGGGGCTGCATTCATCCAAATCCCAACCTTCTGCATCCTCTCGTGACGTGGGTCCTGCACCCGCTTGCGCCCAGTCGAGCCGAGGATGAGACCGATGACGTTCGTGATCGCGCCCGGGATGTAGATCATCCCGAAGATGATAACGAAACCGAGCGGAGCGAGAGCTCGCTCAACGGAATCCTCCGCGCCAAACGAGACATACGCTCCGATGAACAGTCCGGTAGCACAGAGGATGAGCCCAATAATCCCCAGGCATATGGAGGCCGCATCGAAGCCTTGGCCGGGCGGAGCCGCAACCTGCGGCGCCGGCTGCATGTCAGCGTAGGGATTGCCCAGCACGGTACCGGGGTAGACCGGTGCGTTTCCGGGGTTGCCAGGCAGCCCGGAACCAGGAGAATGAGGCATTGTCATCATCGGTTCTTCACTCGCTGTTCGTTGCGTCTGAGTACACACCGGATGGGGTCACCGTGAGCGGCTCCGGGCCGCACACACCAGGATGAGCACAGACTGCCAGCATCAGGCTAAAGGGTACCACGTACAGGATGATTGCAACGCCCAACCATGCGCGTCCGTCAGTGGGGTCTCCCGGCATGTAATCGAGCGCGATGAAGCCGGTGAGGGCACCGATGACGTTGACGACGAAGAACAGGAGAAGCATGAGCACAATCGCAACGCCGAAACCGTATTCTCGAAGCGCTGCCTCGTCTTCGTTCGCCGCCGTGAGGGTGTTGTAGACACCCAAGACGCTCGTACCGACGATCAAAAGCCAACCGCCGACACCGCACATCATCGACAGCCCCCACGTGACTCGTCTGCGAACGGGCGGACGCGTTCGACGAACGTCGCCTCCGGGAGCGACGCCGGCCACGAACTGAGGGTATGTCACAGGCTGCGCCACGGCACTCTGCGCAGGGACATCATTCGACACACTCATCGGTCGCCTCCTTCGTCGTAGAAAGGTGTCGTTACCATCCGAATAGCCACTCGGCGACGCCTACTCCCAGCACACTGTAGGACCCGACAATAACGTGGACGGGGCTCAGACACAGGACCGCTCCGCACAGGATCGCACTGCGCTGTTTGCTCGACACATCTGATTCACCCATCTCTGCCCCGGCGATGGCGAGGCCGGCGATACTCAGACAAGCGGTGAGGCCGCCGCCGATCACCACAATGACACGGTTGTAGACGATGCCGTCAACCTGACGGATGTCTGGGCGGAGCACGATGGCTATCTCGACGACGATCACAGCGCCGATAGAGATCGCGGTGACAATCCAGGCACCGACACCACATCTGAGGGGCGTCCACCTTTTGCAGGGCGTGCCGGGATACGGCTGTACCCCACCACGTTCAAAATCCGGAGCATCCACGCCCCTCCCCCCAAACATATTTCAAGACTTGAAATTAATGGAGAGGGGGTATTAACGCAAGGAGGACGATCAGAAGCGCATCGCTGGCGACACGCTCACCCGAGGAGAGCGCGCAGCACCTGGGCGACCCCGGCCTCGTTATTGGAAGGCGCAACGAAACGCGCGGCCTCGACGACATCCTGCGAGGCGTTGGCCATCGCGAAGGACAGGTCCCCCTCGCTCATCATCGACAGGTCGTTACCGGCGTCGCCGAAGACGGCGGTCTGAGAGCGATCAACACCGAGGAAACGCTGCAGGTCGCGCACGGCGCTCCCCTTGTCGACGCCTCGGATCTGCAGGTCCGCCCAGTTCGCGCCGGAAATCGCATACTGGTGCGTGTCGGCGAAGTTGGCCAGGGTGGCCTCCGCGAGCGCCTCAACTGGGCCGAGGACAAAGACCGCTAGCTTGACGATCGCATCGTCGATCTCGCCGGCCTCAATCCCGTCGATGATCGCGATCTGGTCATCCACGCGCTTGGTGCGGTGATAGTAGGGCATGACGCCGTCGACGAAACGGTCGTCGATGCGCTCGACGTAGGCGAATTGCTTGCCGCACATGACCAGGCCGCCGTCGATTCCCTCGGGCCCGAAGGTGGCCTCGCGCACGAGCCGGATGACCTCGCGCGTGGTGGGGGCATCGAGGGGGCTGGAGGAGACCTCGACGCCGTCGCGCATGACGATGCCGCCGTTTTCGCCGATGACGGTCATGCCGGGGCGAGAGGGGAACATGTCGATGAGGGTCCACACCTGGCGGCCGGACGCGGGCGCGAAGGTGACGCCGCGCGCGTCCATCTGGTCGAGGAGTTCACCCATCCCGGGCGGGAAATTCTTGTCGTCGTCCAGGAGTGTGCCGTCCATGTCGACGGCGGCCAGGCGCAGGTCGGCCCCCGCGTAACGCGCGGGGTCAGTGGGGATCATCATGTGTCCATTGTGCCTGACCGGGGGCACGGGTGCTTGCGACCTACGACGAGGCCGGGGCAACCTCACGGCTCCGGGCGCGGACAGGGGAAAGGATGTCCTCGTCGAGGAGTCCCCGCTACTCTCGTCCCTCGCGCACGCCCGCAAGGATCCGACGGCGCAGGGGGACGGTCGCCTCGGAGGCAACGACGATGAGGACCACGCCGATGATCGCCGAGGCGAGCGCGACGAGGAAGCCCTTTCCGGCGCCCGCCGCAAGCATCGGCGACATGAACACCATGCCGAGCAGCATCGCGCCGACGATCATGACGAACGCGGGGATCGCGACCTCGAGGCGGCGGCTGCAGTCCATGAAGCCGCGCGGGGAGCCCATGTAGGACAGTGCGCGCACCTGGTCGGCGGAGTCGAGGACGCGGATCGACTGGTTGACGGCGGTCGACACGGCGCCCAAGGCGAGAGTGATCGCGAAGGTGAGCAGCATGCCCCTGTTGATGTCGCCGATGACGATACGCGCGACCTCGTCGGTCCGATCCCCGCTCATGGAGATCGCGTCACTCGCCGGATACATGATGCCCACGAGGAACCCGACGAGGGCCACCGCCCCGAAGGAGCGCCACACGGCGCGCGGATCGTCGGCCATGCGTCGCCCAGCCACCATCATCTGGGGGCTGCGCGAGGCGCGGGCCATGATGCGACCCATCAGGCTGATCGACCACACGCCCACCAGGTTGACGATGAGGAAGATCGCGCCCATGAAGCCCATGAACACGGCCATGCCGATCGCTGTTCCCAGATTCATCGCGAGGGTACCGACGCTCAGCCACAGGACGAGGAGGACCAGGCCGAGAATTGGGCCGACCGCGCTCACGCGGCCTGCCTGGCTGCGGCGTGCGACGCCCAGGGGCGTGATCGCGACCTTGCGCATGGCCAGCCACGAGGACAGGGCGGCCAGGAGGATCATGGCGAGTCCCTCGACGAGGAGGGCCACGACCCCCACCCACATCTCGCCGGCCCCCATCGGGCGGCCCTGGAAGGACAGGGCGCCCCACGCGGGCAGCGTCACGGCATACAGGATCGAGCCGACGACGACGCCGACGGCCGCGAACGCGCAGGTCTCAATGATGCAGGCGAGCTTCGTCTTGCCCGGCGCGAGGCCGACGAGGCGCAGGACCGCGAGGTCACGCTCGCGCCTGCTCATGCCCAGGCGCGCGGCCGCTGCCCCCATCGAGATGATGGGGACGATCAGCAGGGTCGCCGCGAAGTACGCAAGCATCACGTAGAAGGGCGCCATCCCGTCGAGGGTCGACGGGTCATCGCCCGTGGCGGATGTGGCGGCCACGGCTGCCCGCTCCCCGAAGGCCATGACGCCGCCGGTGACCGCGAGCAGGAACGCGTGCGGCAGAGCGAAGGCAGCGACCGTGAGGACACTCGTCGCCCGGTCGCGCGACCGTAGGAGCGCCCCGGCGGCGGTGCGCACGGCGCTCATCGGGCCACCCCCTGGATGGGGGCGCCACTGCCTCGGGCCTCGAGGGAGATGCGTCCGTCGCGCACGTGGATCGTGTGCGGCAGGCGCGCGGCGACAGCTGGATCGTGGGTGACGAGGACCAGGGATGCCCCGGTGGAGGCGCAGGCGCTGGTCAGGAGGGACATGACCTCGCCACCGGTCGCCTGGTCGAGGGCGCCCGTGGGCTCATCCGCGAAGATCACCGAGGGATCGGTGGCGAGCGCGCGCCCGATCGCGACGCGCTGGGCCTGGCCGCCCGAGAGCTGGCCGGGGCGGTAGGGGCCGGCACCGTCGAGGCCGAGGTTTGCGAGGATTTCGCGGGCGCGGCTCAGGGCCTGCGACTTGGGCGTGCCCGACAGCATGAGAGGCATCGCGATGTTCTCCTGCGTGGGCAGCTCGGGCAGGAGCTGGCCATCCTGGAACACGAAGCCGAAGCGACGCAGGCGCAGGTCGGAGAGCACCCGCTCCGACATGGTCGTCATCTCTTCGCCGTCCAGGGTGATGGACCCTGAGCTGGGGCGCAGCACGCCGGCCAGGCAGTGCAAGAGCGTGGTCTTACCGGAGCCCGAGGGACCCATGATCGCCACCTGCGTGCCCTGCGGGAGGGTCAGGTCGACGCCTGCCAGGGCGTGGACGGGCGTGTTCCCACGCATGTATGTTTTCGTCAGTGCTCGGGTCACCAGACCCGCGTTGTTCTCTGTCATGCCTCCACGTTATTCCCGAGGCGCTTCTCACCACCATGAGGGGCTGCCCTGGTTGCCCCCTGAGTGTCCCCCGACACGACGATGCCCCAGTTGCTACGTTTGACGCATGAACCGCGCCCTGGATCCCCTCGCCGCCCAGCTGCTGCTACGCGCCTACGCGCGGGCCACGAACATGCTCATCGCGGGGCGTTCCTTCGCGACGGACGACCCGACGCTCGCCGCCCTGCTGCGCGCCTTCGGTGCCCACGTGCGTCCGCTGGCGGACGCCAAGGGGACCCCGGCCTCACCCCCAGTCATCTTCGCGCTCGAGGAGGACTCGGCCCCCACGCCCGGGGCGATCACGGTCCTGGCGCCCGGAGGCGCATTCCGCGCGGTCGTCGCCCCCGACGGGCGCACCATCACAGGTCCCGGCGACAAGGGGCGCATCGAGTGGGCGCGCACCCACATGCCGGTCACCGAGGCGGCGGCCCGCACGCTCGCTCCCCTGGTTGCGGGCCGGAGCGTGGGGCTTTCCCTCGTCCTGGAGCCGAAGACCGCGGTACTGGCGCTCATGCTCGCCGAGGCCGGAGCGCGCGTGAGCGTCTTCGGCTGGGCCTCCGAAACCCGCGAGGACGTCGCGGCCCGCCTGCGCGAGGCCGGAATCCCGGTGTTCGCAGATTCGAGCGCCTCCCGCGAGCGCGAGTGGGAGCTCGCGCGCGAGTTTTTGGCCCAGCGCAGCGAATTCCTGCTGGATGACGGCTCGCACCTGATCCGCCTGGCGCACGACACGGATGCCTGCCCGGGGGTCCTGGACGCGCTGGTTGGCGCGGCGGAGGAGACCACCTCGGGGTTGCGCCCCCTGCGCTCTTTCGATCTGCGCATTCCGGTCATGGCCTCGAACGACGCGCGGTCGAAGACCCTGTTCGACAACGCCTACGGGACGGGCCAGTCGTGCTGGACGACGATCCTCGACCTCATCGACCAGCGCGGCGTGGGCGCGCCGGTGGCGGGGATGAACGTCGTCGTCATCGGCTACGGCGACGTGGGGCGCGGCTGCGCGCGTTTCGGCGCGGCGCTCGGCGCCCGCGTGACCGTCGTGGAGCTGGATCCCGTGCGCGCCCTGCAGGCGTCGATGGATGGGTTCGCCGTGGCCTCGCTTGAGGAGGCAGCGGCGAGCGCCGGCATGCTGATTTCCGCGACGGGCGAGCGCTCGACGATCCCGCTGAGCGCGCTAGAGGCGGCGCCAGGTGGCGCGATCGTCACGGTCGCCGGCGGCGTGGACGGGGAGGTGTCCATCGACGAGGCCGTGGCCGCCTCCTGGGTCATGGCCGAGTCGGGCGAACCCCACGTGCAGACGCTGACCAGCCCCTCCGGCAAGACCCTGCGCGTCCTCGAACGCGGGGAGGGAATCAACTACACGGCGGGCGAGGGGAATCCCATCGAGATCATGGACATGAGCTTCGGCGTGCAACTGGCGTCCCTGCGAGAGCTCCTCACCCGCGAAGGCGAGCTGGCCCCCGGACTGCACGACCTGCCGCGCGAGGCCGATGACGCGGTGGCTGTGGCGGCGCTGGCCGCCCTCTCCCTGTCATAGTCGCAGCTCACGCCCACCAACGGGTGCGCGCACCCGCCCCACTTCTACACTGTTAGTCAGCGTTCCCCACTGAAAGGTCCCCGATGAGCGACGTGGTCGTCTGGTCCGCCGGCATGGTCATTCCGATCACCGCCCCCTCGATCCTCGACGGCGCTGTTGCCGTGCGCGACGGGCGCATCGAGCACGTGGGAGCGCGCGACTGGGTCGTCGAAACGCTCGCGCAGCGCGGCCTTTCCTTCACGGAACGCCACTTTGAGGGCGTGCTGCTCCCCGGCCTCGTCAATGCGCACACGCACCTGCAGTACACGGGCATGGCCTCCGTGGGAGCCGGACAATACCGCGGTTTCGACAGTTGGGCGCGCGCCTTCGACGAGGTCTACGACGCGGGTGGCCTGGACTGGGGAGGCGACGCAGCCACGGGCGCACGTTTGCTCCTGGAAAGCGGCACGACCGCCGCCGCCGACGTGGTGACGGACGCAGCCGCGGCCTCGGCCCTGCACGACGCGGGCCTGCACGGCGTCGCCTACTGGGAGGTCATGAGCTGGTCGAACGAGGAGTGGCGAGCCCGAGGGGAACGCGAAGTCTCCGAGTCTCTGGACGCGATGCCGACCCCTCCGGCCGTGGGCATCTCCCCGCACGCGCCCTACTCCCTGGACGCCGAGCCGCTGCTGGACCTGCCCGACATGGCCCGGCGCCGCGGCATGCGTATCCACATTCACCTGGGCGAATCCCACTCCGAGGCCGAATGGTCCGAGACGCGCACAACCGACCTCGCGGACCTGTGGAAGAGCGAGCATTCTTCGTCGTTCACGGCGATGCGTTCGCGCGGCGGAGGCTTCTCCTCGACGCAGTTCGTCGATCAGCTGGGCGTCCTCGGGCCCGACTGCCACGTCGCGCACGGCGTGTACATGCGCGCCGACGACCGCAGGCGACTGCGGGCCCGCCAGACGGCCGTGGCGCTGTGCCCGCGCTCGAATCGGGTGATCGGCCTGGACGCGCCTCCCGTCGCTGCCTACCTCACCGAGGGCAACATGATCGCCGTGGGCACGGACTCCCTGTCCTCCTCCCCCTCCCTCGACCTGCTCGAGGACGTCGCCCTCCTCTTCGACCTGGCGCGAGCTCAGGGCTACGAGGATCAGGACCTGGCGCGCCGCCTCCTGCAGGCCGCGACCCTGGGCGGCGCCACAGCGATGGGCCTGGCGACCGGCCCCGACCGCCTCGGTCAGCTCCAGTCGGGCGCGGTCGCCGACATGTGCGTCATCGACGTGCCCGTGACCTCAATCGTGGAGACCATTGACACCGTGGCCCACCACGGCGCCGGGCACGTGATCGAGACCATCGTGTCCGGGCGCGTACGCTACTCGGCATCGCGCTAACTCCTTCGTTTCCCTGTCGCCGACCCGCCTTTTCTGTTCCTTTGGAGCTTCGCATGACCGACGTTTCCCCGCTGATTGACGCGATGGGCCTCGCACCCCACCCGGAGGGCGGCCACTACCGCCGCACGTGGACCGCGCCCGCACGCGTGGACACGCCCCGCGGGAGCCGCCACAGCGCCTCCGCGATCATCTTCCTCCTCGAGTGCGACGAGGAGGCCCGCTGGCACCTCGTCCACTCCGACGAACTGTGGATCTGGTCCGGCCCCGGCGCCCTCGAGGTGCACCTGGGAGGCAGCGGCGACGCACCCGACGCCGACCCGCGCATCGTGACGCTGGGGTCTCCCGCAAGCACGCAAGCCTCCGATGCGAGCAACCCCCTACAGATCCTCGTGCCCGCCGGCACCTGGCAGCGCACCTTCGCCCGCGGCGACTACGCGCTGGCCACGTGCGTCGTCTCCCCCGAGTTCACGTTCGAGGACTGGAAGCTCGCCGAAGGCGTCTGAGCCCACCGAGGCCAGGCCCTTTCGCGTCCCCACACGCCACTGTGTCCCATCCCCCACCACCCTGAAATCCTCACGATTTCAACGTTTTCGCAGCCCAGGCCTCGTTCCATTGTTTCGTGCATCGAAATGACGCCAGCGCGTCTTTCGGCGCACCGATACTCTCATCGAGTCAGACCCGCCCTCACCGGCGGATTTCCTCACGTCACTGGGAGGCCCCATGCGCCGCTCTGTCCGTTCCCTCGCTGCCGTTGCCGCCATCGCGGCACTCGGCCTGGCCGCCTGCTCGGGCGGCACGAGCTCCTCTTCTTCCTCCGACGCCGAGCAGACCTACGGCCCCGGCGCCCTGCCGACCGTGACGGAAGGCAAGCTCACCGTCGCCACCTCCGACCCCGCCTACTCGCCGTGGATCCTCGACAATGACCCGGCCTCGGGCGAAGGCTACGAGTCGGCCGTCATCTACGCCTTGGCCGAGGAACTCGGCTACACCGCCGACAACGTCCAGTGGGTGCGCGCCACCTTCGATTCGTCGATCACCCCCGGCGCGAAGGACTGGGACCTGAACATTCAGCAGTTCTCCATCACCGACGAGCGCAAGAACGCCGTCGACTTCACGTCCCCGTACTACACGACCACCTCGGCCATCATCGCCAAGGCCGGCACCCCGGCCGCCAGCGCGAAGTCCATCGCTGACCTCAAGAACGTCCTCATCGGCGTCCAGGCCGGCACCACCTCTCAGCAGTTCGCGTCCGAGAACCTCGAGCCCGGACTCACCCAGAAGCTGCAGATGTTCAACTCCTCCGACGACACGGTCCTAGCCCTGCAGACGGGCCGCGTGGACGCGATCGTCGTCGACCTGCCGACCGCCTTCTACATGGTCTCCGCGCAGATCGATGACGGCGTCATCATCGGCCAGTTCGACGACACCACGGGCGGCGAGCAATACGGCATCGTCCTGCCCAAGGGCTCCAAGCTGACCCCCACGGTCTCAGCTGCGGTCGATCGCCTGGCCTCGTCCGGCAAGCTCGCCGAGCTGCAGGAAAAGTGGCTAAACGAGGCACAGAACGTGCCCACCCTCAAGTGAGGCCTCATTCATGAGTGAGCACTCGAATGACGCGCTGGCCACGCCCCCCGTTTCGGCGGTGGAGCGTGGCCGCCGCGCTTATCGGCGCAAGCAGACGGTCCGGTCGATTCTCATCTCCCTGGCTTCCACGATCGTGGTCGCGGGAGTCCTCATCGCAGTGGTCGTCAACTCCGACGGGTGGGAGGCCACCCGCAACACCTTCTTCAACGGCAAGTACTTCGTCGAAGCCTTCCCCCAGGTCCTGTCCGGCCTGTGGCTCAACATCCGGATCCTGCTGATCGCGGTGCTGGGAGTCGCAGTGTTCGCAACCCTGCTGGCTGCCGCGCGCACGCTGGCCGGTCCCGTGTTCTTCCCGATCCGCTTCCTCGCGGCGGCATACACGGATATTTTCCGGGGCGTCCCCTTCCTGGTGGTCCTCTACCTGATCGGCTTCGGCATCCCCGCGCTCAACCCGACGACGCGCATCCCCACCGCCTTCCTGGGCACGGTCGCGCTGATCCTCACGTACTCCTCGTACGTGGCCGAGGTGCTGCGCGCGGGCCTGGACTCCGTCCACCCCTCCCAGCGTTATGCGGCCCGATCGTTGGGCCTGTCCCACGGGCAGACGCTGCGCATGATCATCGTGCCGCAGGCGATCCGCAAAGTCACGCCCGCCCTGATGAACGACTTCATTTCCATGCAGAAGGACGTCGGCCTCATCTCCGTCCTGGGCGCGGTCGACGCGATCCGCTCGGCGCAGATGGTGCAAGCCAAGACCTACAACATGACCTCCTACGTCGTCGCCGGCCTGCTGTTCATCATCTTGTCGTTCCCCTTCATTCGCCTGTCGGACTGGTACACGGCTCGGCTGCGTAAGCGCGAGCAGATGGGAGGCACCGTCTGATGTCGGTTCCTACGATGAACGAGGCCTCCCCCACCTCGGACAACAACACCCCGGTCCTGAGCGCCGTCGGCGTCGTCAAGCGCTTCGGCGACAATGTCGTTCTGCGCGGGCTGGACCTGGACGTCGCCCCGCACGAGGTCGTGGTCCTCCTGGGCGCGTCGGGCTCGGGCAAGTCGACGCTGCTGCGCTGCGCGAACCTGCTGGAGCGGGTGGACGACGGCCAGATCTTCCTGGCCGGCGAGGACATCACGGACCCGCGCGCGAACGCGGACACGATCCGCGCCCGCATCGGCGTGGTGTTCCAGCACTACAACCTGTTCCCACACATGTCGGTGTTGGACAACGTGACGCTGGCGGCCCGCAAGGTGCACGGCTGGGACAAGGATCGCGCGCGCGAGCGCGGCCTGGAGCTGTTGGAGCGCATCGGCTTGAAGGACAAGGCGAAGGAATTCCCGGATCGCCTCTCGGGCGGCCAGCAGCAGCGCGTCGCGATCGCACGCGCGCTCGCCACGAACCCGGAGCTGCTCCTGCTGGATGAGATCACGGCGGCGCTGGACCCGGTGCTCGTCGGCGAGGTCCTGGACCTCGTGCGCGAGATCAAAGTTCAGGGGTCGACCATCCTCATGGCGACGCACGAGATCAGCTTCGCCCGCCAGGCGGCCGACCGCGTCGTGTTCCTGCGCGGCGGCCAGATCGTCGAGCAGGGCACGCCTGAGCAGGTCATCGACGATCCGCGCGAGCAGGCAACCCGGGACTTCCTGGCGCGCATCTTGCACTGATTAATCTGGAAGCTAAGGGGAGCGGTCAACTCATCGTTGGTCGCTCCCCCTTCTCATCCACTCGCGTCGTGGTCCATTCCCGCAGGGATCCCATGGGAAAGAGGTAGCCCACTCGAACCTCAGATGCTAGGGTGTCTATACGTACGGATAATGTCCGTACGAGCGAAAGAGGAACTGGCATGAGTACTGCAAAGACACGGCGTCTGGAACTGCGCCTCACCGAGGAGCAGAACATTCTTATTCGCAGCGCCGCCACATACACATCGCGCAGCATCAGCGAGTTCGTCCTCTCTGCAGCCACATTGGAGGCGCAGCGGCGTCTCGCCGACCAGCGCTTCTTCATCCTGAACGAAGAGGATCACGCCCGCTTCGAAGAAATCCTTGAGGCCTCGCCGACGGACGATCCCAAGCTGCGCAAACTCTTTGATCGCCCCTCACCCTTCGGCACTCACATCGACCTGAACACACCGAACACCTCCGAGAACTGATGTACGTATCAGTCCTGCAAGAGCCGCGGCCTCTCGAACGGAGGGACGACCGGTCGCGTTTCCAATCAGGCAACACTGAGATAGACGATTGGTTTCACCGATTTGCGTGGCAGAACCACCGAGCCGGAAACGCTCGCATCTTCGTCACAACGCAGGAACCAGAGACGCTTGGTTTCTACGCCCTATCGATGGGGGCAGTGCAGCGCAGCACACTCCCAGATGCCCTCAAACCTGGCCAACGCCCGGAGCCATGCCCAGTTCTCCTCCTCGCGCGACTCGCCGTCGATCAGCGCGCGCAGGGACGAGGCATCGGCGCAGCCCTGCTCAAAGATGCACTCTTGCGAGCCTACAAGCTCAGTCATGAGGTGGGATTCGCTGCCCTCCTGGTCCACTGTGCCAACGACCACGCGCGCGACTTCTACCTCAACCAGTCCTCGAGCTTTGTTCCCTGCCCGGGAGCGGAGAACCACCTGGTGTTGCCGCTGCACGCCCTGCGGGAGTTTATCGACACTCTGTAGCATCCAGCACCCAGCTGCCGCAACACAACGCAAAGGGCCCAGGATCCGCAGATCCTGGGCC
This sequence comes from uncultured Actinomyces sp., assembly GCA_938041695.1. Taxonomy (GTDB): domain Bacteria; phylum Actinomycetota; class Actinomycetes; order Actinomycetales; family Actinomycetaceae; genus Pauljensenia. The sequence goes on along the minus strand of CALISI010000027.1, from coordinate 7,548 downwards.
CTCAGCGTTGTCAGTATGGAATCAGTTGGCACCCTCGGTGATGGTCACCTTGAAGTCGGTCGTGATGCCGTCCGGATCGGTCAGTGTCACGGTGATCGGGTCGTCGTCCTCGCCCAGTGCACGCAGCGGGTGCAGGGTGACGACGTTCTTCTCGGACTTGCCGACCTCGAGGGCCGTGGGGTCAGAGACCTCGATCTTCCACTTGGCGGCCTTGTCGGAGTCGGCCAGCTTGATCTTCAGGTCGCGCTTCTCGGGGACCTTGATGCCACTGTCGTCGATCTGAGCGATGGGACGCTCGACCGTCTTGACGTCCTTCGGGGTCACGTAGGAGTGAGCGGAATCGGTGGCACAGCCGGTCAGGGCGGAGATGCCCAGGCCGAGCGCCAGCACTGCTGTGAGGATGGAACGCTTGTTCATAAACACCATACTAAGCACCCATACTCACACGCACTCGCCACAAAGCGCGATTTTGGGACGATGTCACACCCTCCCGCATCACATGGACCAGACCAGCGCCCCCGACTCCACGGCAGCCCAGAACGAGGTGGCAGACTCCGCCCACTGGCGCGGGAACTGCAGCTGCGGGCTGTGCGTGCCCCCTCGGATGATGCTCTCACGGGCACCCAGGTCGGCGGCCTCCTCCGTGTACCACGACGGCGGCCAGATCTCGTCCTGGTCCCCGTACAGCACGTGCACGGGCACGCCCGTGGCCGCGAGCGCCGGGGTGTCGGGGCGCAGCTGGGAGAGGATGCGGGCGATGCCCACCAGGTTTTCCGAGGCCGTGTCCAGCGCGCGGATACGTTGGAATTCCGCCCATCCGACGCCCGGCTCGTCGAACTTCATGTCCGGGAAGTAGGTGCGCAGCACGTGCTCGCGCGCGCCCGGACCCGTGGGCAGGGGGTCGAGGATCGGCAGGGTGTTCATCCAGTCGTAGACGGCGCGCCCCGAGCAGAAGAGGGTGACGGAGGCGAAGAGGTCGGGCCGCGCGATGACGGCCGCACGCGCGACGATGCCGCCGAAGGAGTGGCCCACGAGGTGCACGCGGCCCGAGGTCCCGGCCCAGGCCTCGGCGACGGAGATGAGGTCACCGACAAAGTCGCTCATCCCGTACGCGCCCAGGCCCGCGGGGGCAGCGGACCCGCCCTGGCCTCGTTGCGAATAGGCGAGGACGTCCCAGCCCGCATCGCCCAGGAAGGGCAGGACGGGCGCGTAGTCCTCCTTGGAGCCCGTGTAGCCGGGGACGAGGAGCGCGCGGTTCTCCCCCGCCGCGTCCGGTGAGGAGGCCGCGGAAATCGTGACGGTTCCATCGACGAGGGCGGGGGCGCTCGGGCCGGTCAGCAGGCCGCTCAGCTCGCCGGCCGGAGAAGGAACAGCGACGGGGATGACGTTTGCTGCCAGCGCAAAAGGACCGAAAGGCTCTATCTGTTTCACGCACCCAATCGTAGAATGAACACATGACAAACGAGACGATTGCGAGCCAGCTCGCCCACCGCACGATCCGCGCCTACAAGGAGCAGCCCCTCACCGAGGCCGAAATCGAAACCCTCATGGAGGTGGCCCGCCACACTGCAACCGCCTCCTACCTGCAGGGGTACACGGTCCTGCACATCACCGACCCGCAGGTGCGCGAGAAGATCTACGCCGCATCCGGCCAGCCCTACGTGGGCGGCACGAAGGGCGACATGTTCATCTTCGTCGTCGACCTGTACCGCAACAGCCGCATCCGCGCCGAGCAGGGCGTCTCCTCGGAGGCCCTGTCTTCGATGAACCTGTTCCTCACGGGTGCCGAAGACGCGCTGCTGGCCGCGCAGAACGTCGTGGTTGCAGCCGAGTCGATGGGCCTGGGCACCGTCTACCTCGGCTCGATCCTGGCGGATCCGAGGCTCGTCGTGGACGCTCTCGAGCTGCCGGAACTGACCTTCCCGATCCTGGGCCTGCTGGTGGGCCACTCGGACCAGGAGCCCGGCCAGAAGCCGCGCCTTCCCCTGTCTATCCTGACTGCCGAGAACACCTACCCGCGCGTCGAGTCCTACACCGAGGCTCTCGCCGACTACGACCGCGAGGTCACCGAGTACTACGACCTGCGGTCCGGCTCGCGCCTGGAGTCCTTCACACACCTGGTTGCCAACGGCATCGGCGTGGGCGGCGCGCACGTCTCCACCATCATGCAGGTCCTCAACGAGCAGGGCCTGTGCCAGCGCTGACCCTTCTTCATTGACGAGGCCGTGGCCTCCCCTCGCGGTCCCCTGACCGGGGTGGGGGCCGCGGCCTCGTCCCGTGTTCGCGGGGCACGCGCCCGTACAATGGGTACATGGCTGAGCTTGGTTTTTCCACCTACGTGTTTATCGAGCGTATCGCCGCGAATGCGGCCGCGCTGCACCCTTTCCCGGAGCACAACGTTGCGCTCGTGCGGGACGCGCTGGCGGACGCGGGCTTCGAGATTTCGCTGCTCGGCCCGGATGCGCCTGAGGTCGGCGAGGGCGTGTACTTCCAGCCCGAGCCTTTCGGGGACGAGGTCATGGGGCTTCTCGCGGACGCGCTGACCCTGCGAGGCATCGGCGCTTACGGCTACGCGCTCGTGGATTCGTCGCTCGGAGGCGACCTGGCCGACATCGCGCTGTTCATGCGCGTCGGCGACGTGTTCCCCCGTCACGGGCGCCGCATCCTCATGACCCGCATGTACATTCACCGCACCCCCACGGGCGCCGGCAACAAGGCCGTGACCTGGGCGTTCGGCTCCCCCGCCGACCTGGAGGAGGCCAACGCTCTACTGTCACAGAGGTTCGACACCGAGCCGGTCACGGACCCGCGCGGCATGGCCGCCATCGAAATCCGCCACCCCGAGTTCGCGGCGGGCACGGCCCAGCCGATGGTCCTCCTCGACGAGATCTTCCAGGTGCTGGGTGCCGCCGGCTTCGAGGGCATCACCATGTGCAACGACCCGGGCCGACCGCAGGGCTGACACGCTAGCGAGCGGCCGCCGCGCTCGCCTTCATCGGCGAGCGCGGCGGCCCTTTAGTCAAGGGTTTAGCGAATTGCCTCCATGACGCGCACGCCGTCGAGCACGCTCACATAGGGCAGGGGGTCCACATCGGTCTCCAGGACGTACTCGGTGAGCTGGTCACGCACGACCGTGCGCAGCTCGTCGGGGTTCCAGGGCTTGCCAATGTAGTAGTCCAAGCCCGCCTGGTTGACCGCGCGGATCGTGTCGGCCTGGTCCGCCTGCCCGGTCACCAGGACCGTGCGTGTCGCGCCGAAACGCTCGTCCTTCATGAGCTCCACGAGGAAGTCCACGCCCGACTTTCCGGGCAGACGATGGTCGGACAGGACGAGGGCCAGCTCGTCCCCATCCTCGACGATCTCGTCGATGACGGCCCACGCGTCGTCAACATCCTCGGCGACTTCGAGCCGGATCTTGTCCCAGAACTGTTCAAGATCGCGCTCGAGCGCATCGCGCACGTCTGCTTCGTCCTCAAGGGACAGGATTGTCAGGGTCATGATTCCTCCTCGTGTGATTGGGCGGGCAGCGAGATCCGCATGATCGTGGATCCCGGGTGAGAGTCGATCGCGAGGGTGCCCCCATGATCGGCGATGATGCTTCGGACGATGGACATGCCCATGCCCAAGCCGAATCGGACGCGCCCCGCCTTGGTGGTGAAGTGGGGCTCCATAATGTTGTCGACGATTCCCGGGTCGATGCCCGGGCCGTTGTCATGAATGGTGACACTCACGCCCTCGGGGGTGGGGCGCACGGTGATGCGGATAAGGGCCTCGGCCTCGCCGCGCGCGGGCAGCTCAGGCACGCCGCCAGACGTCTCGGCGGCGGCGACCAGGTCGGCGTTCTCATCCTCGATGGCCTCGGCCGCGTTCACGATGAGGTTCGTCCACACCTGCTGCAACTTCGCCGGGTGCGCGCACACGGGCGGCACATCCTCGTAGTCGCAGTCGATGCGGATACCCCGCACCCTGTGAGCGGTCAGCCTCAACACGTCGTCGATGCCCTCGCGCACGTCCACGGGTTTCAGATCCTCGGCGTCGGGGCGCGCGTAGCCCTTCAGGGACTGGGTCAGCTCGATGACGCGGTCCCCCGCAGCGAGCACCGAGCGCAGGGACCCTCCCAGGCGCGCCCCGGCCTCGTACGCGTCGATGCCGCCCGGTATCTGCGCGAGAGAGCGCGCACCGTCCGCCCCCTGGACCCCCGCGCGCACGAGGCGCCGCGCGAGCGTGCGGTCACCGACGACGGGCAGGAGCTCCTTCATGAGGGCGCGCTCAACCGACGTGGAGCGCGGCGGCGCGGTCAGGGCGCGGGCCATCGCCTCCCTCGACGAGGCCGTGGCCGGTGCCGCGAGCGCCGCATCGACATCCTCGTGCAGGTGCTTGGCCGCGCGCACGAGGGCGGTCACCGGGTTGTTGAGCTCGTGGGCGATGCCGGCGCTCAACTCGCCGAGCATCGCAAAGCGCGCGCGTTCGACCAGCTGGGCGCGGGTGGCACGCAGGTCCTCGAGCGTGGCCGCCAGGGCCTCCTTCTGAGCCTCGAGGTCCTCGGCGAGCATCGCGTTTTGCAGGTGCAGGTCCTCGGCGCGCATGAGACGGCGCGTCAGCGAGCGGATCGCAAGCGCCGTCAGGGTCGCGCCGATCGAGGGGTCCTCAGAGATGACGATCTGGAGCTGCTCGGTCGTCAGGCGCACCAGCGTCGCCTCCGTCGCCGTCTCGCCCGTGAAGAACGCGTCCTCCGCGCGGGCCAACGACACGAGGCCGATGAGCGGACCCGACGAGGCCAAATGCGCCAAAACCTCGCCCTGCGCCGAATCCCTGTGCAGCGACACCTGACCGTCGAGCACCAGGTAGACGGCAGCCACCGGCTCGCCCTGGGTCACCAGCTGTATCCCCTCGGGGACAATGAGCCGAGGCCGCTGACCGAGCACGCGCTCAACGCCGGCGAGGAGCTCCATGACGACCTCGCGCTCATCGCGGTCCAATCCCTCCAGGAGCGGGCCCTGCACGGCGAACGGTGGCGGGTCTGCGATGAGCGAGCGGATCTGCCTGTCCGAGTACCCGCATCCGTGCAGGTAGCGCACCATCGTCGAATAGGCCTGACCCGCCAGCAGAGGAACCGTCCACGGGGACTTCAACACCGAGGCGAGGGCGTCCGACTGTATGCACCGCGCCAGGTCTCGGTGCTCCGAGCGATCCGTGACCACGACCCACTGCATGCGACGCAGCGCCGGTATCGTCCCCGCCCGATCAATCAGCGCATCAATGTCGGCGACCTCGGAGGTCACCAGGCCCATGAGCACATGATCGCCCGGATTCAGGCTCGCATCGTATGCAGCCAAGTCCTCGATCCCGTCAACGCGGTCCAGGCACAGGCCCGGGAAAGCATGCGCCAAATCCCTCGTGACGGGAGCAGCAATCGAGCGCGAATCATCGCCGCACACCAGCAGGTGAATCGGGTGGCCGACTCGGTGACCGCTGGCTCGCACGTCCGTGCGGGCCAGCACCGAAGCGTCCTCAGCCGCAGGCCCCCGCGTCCACCCGTGGGCCAGCCCCGGCCTCGGGCGACCTAGCGCACCCGAGCCGACCACGACCTCGTCCACGGACACGTCACATCACCCCAATGAAACCCCAGGTCAACGGCGCAACGAACGACAAGAGAACGATGCCAACGATACCGACGATGACGCCGACGACCACCATCTCACGCGTGGGCGTCGTACCCGTCGAGTACGCGATCGCGTTCGGCGGGGTCGAGATCGGCAGGCACATGCCCAGCGAACAGCCCAGCGCGATGACGATGGCGATTTCTGCGGCGCTCGTAGAGACGGTGGTCGCCAGGCCCATGCCCATCGGGATGAGCAGGTTCGCGGACGCGGAGTGCGAGATGACGTTCGAGGTCACCCACCCCACGAGGGCGAGCACGAAGATCAGGAGGACGCCCGGGATCGAGGCCCACTGGATCGAGCCGAGCATCCACTTGTCGAGGCCGGTGGCCGCCACGCCCGAGCCCAGGGCGATACCGCCCGCAACCAGCCATAGGACCGGCCAGTCGAGAGCACGCAGGTCGTCGCCGCTCATGACCTTCGTCATCAGGAGAACCACAACCGGAAGGAAGCCCACCACGTTGGCGGAGAGGTGATGCAGGGACTCAGTCATCCACAGGAAGATCGTCACGCCCGCGACCGAGTAGAAGATGATCGCGTTGCGGGATTTCTCGAATCGGGCAGAGGTGTCGATGTTGAAGGAGGCGTCGGAGGGGATGTAGCGCCAGGCGATGAACGCCCACGACAGGGCGAGGAGGACCAGCATGAGCGGCACGGCCGCGAGCATCCACTGCAGGAAGGTCACCGTGACGCCGGCGTTCTCCAGGGCGCCCAGGGCGATCGCGTTCGGCGGGGTACCCACGGGCGTGCCCATGCCGCCGACGTTCGCGGCCACCGGGATCGACAGCGCGATTCCCGTGCGCGCCTTGCCCTCGGGCAGGGCCATGATGACGGGCATCATGACAGCGAACATCGTGGCCGTCGTCGCCGTGTTGGACATGAACATACTCATGATCGCGGTGATCAGCATGACGCCCATGACGGTCAGGCGAGGCTTTCCGATGAAGGGCTTGAGGAGGACGGCCGACAGGGCACGATCCAGCTTGTACTTCGCGGCCCCGTCGGCCACCATGAAGCCGCCCAGGAACAGGACGATCACCGGGTTGGCCAGCGCCCCGAAGAACTTCGTGTACGCGGGTGCGCCCTCACCCACGGCGAGGAGGGCGTGGTCCGAGATGAAGAGGACCTCCAGGAAGATGACGAGGACAGCCGTGCCCGCCAGGGGCACCGCCTCCGTGACCCACAGCAGGATCGCGGCCAGGAAGATTCCGAACATGCGGGTGCCCGACGCGTCCAGGCCGGGCAGCTGGATAAACAGGGACGTCACGATGCAGGCCAGCGCGCCACAAGCGCCGAAGGCCTTGATCGGGCTGATCTTCTCCTTCTTCTTGGACAAACCCCTCTGTCGGGTGGACATGTTCTGGGCGGAGCGCGGATTGATTGACACTGCGCCCTTCGAGCGTCGAGCCATTATGAGAAGACCTCATCGTCTTGCGTGGATAGTGTCCAACCAGTGTATGCCAGCACACACCAAAAGGGAAACCGGGGTAGGGCTTGCCGATGCCCCCCACCCCAGCTTGACGCCGCCTTCGTCAGTCGGTCTTCACCTGACCTCCTACTCGGCCACGGCCTCGTCAATCTCGTAGCCCGTCGGGAGAATGCCCGGACGCGCCGGTTCCCACCCGAGCGCGGGTGCCACGTACTCCACGAAGTTGCGGATGATCGACCAGTTTTCCTCGAATCCGATCTGGTTGGGGATCGTCAGGAGGAGAGTGTCGGCTTCCGCGAGGGCGCGGTCCTGGCTCAGCTGCTTGATGAGGGTCGAGGGCGGTGCGGCCGTCGGTGATCAGGTCCAGGGCTGCGGCCTCCTCGGCGAGATAGAGGGGGTTCTCGTAGCGCATGTCTGAGTTATGGCGTTGGACGGAACACCTATTGCTTGCGGGCACGC
>CALISI010000026.1 GCA_938041695.1 uncultured Actinomyces sp. | reverse complement strand
AGGACATCGACGGAGCCACCGTGGTGTAGCCAACCACCCGATACCCCTGAGTATCACCACTACCACACACCTGCACATACGGCAAGCCCATCACCGTCAGCTCACCGCCCGACTCGGCGGCCACCTGCGCGGCAATCTGCGAAACCTTCGGCAGCTTCTCATCAACATACGTCTCAAGGGGTTGACGATCACGAAAAGGCACGATGCCGCCGAACCACATCAACGCCATCCAGCAGACGACGAGCACCGTGACCACCACGACGCACCACGCACCCACACGTGCTGGAGTCCATTTCTTTGTCATGTTCATTCCCCCGTCTGCGCTCCAGACTGAACCCCCGACTGCGGCCGCAACTCAGGATTCTCGTCGCCGTTATCGTCGAAGGCCTCCACGATCCTCAGGTGCGGAAACATCTCTTCGGGGCTAGGCAGCGGATAGGACCAGCGCGGGATGTCCGGGTCGAGAGGCTGGGATGGGAACATACACCCCGAATACAAACTAATGACAATACCACCCGCAGCCTCGTGGTGATAGAAACTCAGACTATTCCCATAGCCATCCCCGACGGTAACACTCCGCGTGTTGAGCTTACCGTCGCGTTCCGGATCCCACGAATATGCGAAACCGTTACGCTGAGCGCCCGCGATAACCATCCGACGCAGATCCTCATAATCAATCGCGGGAATGACCATCGAAGTCCAATGGATATCCATGTCGGTCGTGTCCTTCGTCGCACAACCATCAACTCGATTCTTGCCGTTCATACCTACAACGCCACCGGACTTGACGACGACCTCCTCGATGATGCCTAGATACCGGGGCAGGGTATCCCTGATGTGAACCTCCGTCGTCTGACCCTCCGAGATCGGGATACTCCCGCTGCCGCGCCCAAAATACAGGCCAGCATCATCCGACAGCCCCGGAACACACGCCGCCAGCAGGCAGGACGCCGACAGGGCAGCCACACGGGACAGCACTTTCTTTTTCGTCATCGCGTCTTTTTCCCAGCAATCACTCGGCCGAGGTCATCCAGCACACGATTGTCTTGGCCTTCCTTAGGCGCAACGAAGTACATTGAGTGGTTATCAAATGGGTCACCTTTAAAGCCGGCTTCGTAGCCCTTAGCCCCGCTTGCGTCTCCTGACAGGTGGCCAATCCCTTCCAGCTGCTCCGGGTTACGCCCGAAGTCTTCGTCCGGTCCCATTCCTCTCACCCAGTCAAGGTGAGTAATACCAGACACCCAGACATGATCCTTATCAACACCGAGCGTTCCCACCGATGCGACGCCGGCACCGGGAGAACCCGTGTACGCGAAGTCGTCGACGACATCCTTGCCGATGTCACGCATCGCGATGCCCGCAGTCGTTGACCCGTACGAATGCGGGATGATGCTCTGGTGTACGTCCATTCCTCGCTCGCTGCGCCACGAGTGGATGCCCGTCGCGAATTTCCTCAGAGGATCTGCGCCCTCTCGGGCAAGGCTAGCCATCGCGACTTCCGCATCAGGCCCACCCTGCGGAGCGTGGTAGTTCATCCAGGCGATGGTCGCGACCTTGCTCGCACCGATTTTTCCCTGATCGACTGCCGCTTGCCTCAGGTTCTTTGCGTACGTCACATTGTCAGCCGAAGAGTCACGACAGTTGGTCGTTCGCCCTGGAACGAGTGTCGCGACGTGATCAGCGTTATCCACGTCCCCAATCGCGAGTGCGGCGCGAACGTTCTCTCCCGTTTTACCCGGCTGCAAGGCAACGAGCGTCACTTCTGGGTCTCTCATCTGCTCACGGAGAGCCGTCAGATCAGCTACGCGCTTCTGGGCGTCATCCCTCTTCTGGATGAGCTCAGCAAGGTGCTGCGGGCCCAATGAGCCCGCTCTCTGTGCCCTGGCAACCGCTTCTTCTGCGTCCGCGAGGTCTCGCTCGGCTTGCCCCAGCAACCCACCTCCGGGGATGTGCTGTCCCGCCGCGTCCTTGGGCCCCAGGAGCACAAGCTCATTTTCCTTGGCTCGCGAGGCCATGTCGATGCCATCCAGGTTGCCGTACTTCTCGGGATCCTTGTTGATGAGCGCCTCGCGCTCGGAATCGGAGAGCAGCCGCCACCACACGGAGACCTGCTCGGGGGTCCACGAGGGGTCGGCGTCGTTTGCCAGGCCCGCGGACTCCGAATGCCGTCCCTCGGCCAGGACATACTGGCCGTTGGCCAACGCCTGATAGCGTGGTCCCACCGTTTCCTCGGCTTCCGTCGCCAGTTTCACTGCCTCGGAGATACAGGCACTCAAATCAACATATTTCAAGACCTCACTAGGACTAGGCTCCTCCCGAGTGGCACCACGATTAACAATCGTGCCATCCTCCGGGATTTGATAGTTCAACTCTGCCGCGACCTCGTACGCCGACTCGCGGATAGCCACCACCCGACTCACGTACCCGTGCAGCTCTGCGGTGGCCAGCGCGTATTCGGTGAGTTCGTTGAGGCGCGAGTCCAGCTTGTCCTGGATCTCGGTGAGCCGCTGGCGCATACGGTCAGGCCCCTCGCCCTGAGATCGGATGTCGTTCGCGGCGTGCTCGAGGTCGGCGATGATCTCGCGCGCCTCGCGCACCTCGGCTTCGATGAGGTCCGCGGCCTCGATGATGGCGTTGTGGTCCCAGCTCTGAATGTCCGCCCAGGTCGCCATTACTGTTCCTCCATCATGCGTCGCAGGTCGTCCATCGTCATCGCCGGGCCACCGTGGCCGGTCTGTTGAAAGCTCACCGTCGTGGCATTCTCATTCGCGTTGTACGCGTTGATCGAGTCGTTCACGGACTGGGAGAAATCGTCCAGGTCACGCGTCAGCGCAATGACCGCCTCGTCGATCACCTCGCCGGCGCTGCGCCCCTGTCCTGCGAGCGGGCTCCCGCCAACCCCGGAGGAAATGTAGTCGCCCGCCGTCGCGACGGTCACCGACTGCAGTCTGCTGGACAGATCTCTCGTGCGGTCGCGCAGGACTTCGAGGTCCCCCTCTTCGATGACAAGATCGCCGACCATGATGCTCCTTCGACGCCACTTCGGTGCTGTTAAGCCAGACCCTACCAAACGGTCACGAAGCGAACAACAGGGCCCCAAGGGGTGGGACACCCCATTCCACCCAGGGAACGAGGCCTGGGCTCACGGTCCGGTCACGGCCTCCAGGCGGGGTCACACTCGGGCGCGCCGTAGCGGTCGTAGAGCTCGTCGGGGCGCGCGATCTCGTCGGCGAAGCCGAGGGCGCTCATGTCGACAACCGTGTCGGTCTGCACACCGGGGGCCTCGAGGTCGTCGACCTCGTCGTGAGCGAGGAGGACTCGGGCGCGCACGCTGACCGGCGCCATCTCGGGATTGTTCCAGGTTGCGCGGGTGATCGCGTCGAGGGCGCGCGTCGCTGCCTCGCGCTCCGACAGCGCGTCCGAGGAGGCCACGACGACGTCGATGGACACGAGGGAGGGGCGCCCGAAGCCTTCGCCGACTTCCACGTGGACGACGCGGCGCAGCTCTTGCGCCGATCCGTCATTCTCCCCGTCCTCGTGCGTGCGCGCGGGGAAGTCAGCCTCAAGCGCAGCGGTCGCGAGGTCGACGAAGCGCTGGGTGCGCCCGGTGCCGCGCGTGGAGGACAGGGCGCGCCACGCGATGCCCGCGCCTAGGGCACCCACGCCGAGTGCGCCGATCATGAGGGGCCCGGCGATCTGCGGGAGCCGCCCGCGCAGGCCGGAGGAGGCCGCCTTGTTGACGGGGGTCGAGACGCGCATCCATCGGTGCACCTCGCGCAGGGGGGCGTTGGGGTCTGTCATGACCTGTCCTTTCTGAGGGAGGAGAGGGCGGAAGCGATACGCGCCGGGAGGGCCGCGCGGCGCCTGGCTCGTGCGACGCGGGGCAGGCGGGGGGCCGTGACCGCGTAGTCGATCGGGTAGGTGGCCGGTTCGAAGGAGCCCCCGCGTTCAAGCGCGGCGACCGTGTCCCACGTGCCTTCCGCGGTGGGGGTGAGGATGTCCTGCCAGATCTCAAAGTGCATAACGCGGGTGGCTTCGCCCGGGGCGGGCATGAAGTCCTGTAGGGCGGCCATCGCCGAGGCGAGTCGGCCCCACGGGGTGACGCGCACTTTGCGCTCGAGGAGGCGCACGGTCTCCGTGTAGGTGGAGGAGGAGTGCGCGTAGTAGAGGGGGCGGATTCGAGGCCTCACGAGGCTGCGTCCGACGGTGACGCGCCGGTCGGGGGCGCGGTCGGGCGAGCCGTCGAGGCTCGGCATGACGTCTTGGTCGTGGGTGACGGCGACGGTCACGACGTCGGGGCGCACGCGGATGCGCCGGTTGGGGCCGCCCGTGGAGAGGATTCCGGCGACGTTGACCCCGGCCTCGTCGGCGGGCACGGAGGCGAGGGCGGCGGCGACGATCCCGCCCTGGGAGTGGCCGCAGATGAGGACGGGTTCGCGTGTCCACCGCTCGGCGGGCACGCCGTCGCGTTCCATGGCGGCGTGGAGGGCGCGCACGACGCCGACGCTCATCGCGCTTTCGAGGCCGAGCATGAGGCGGATGTTTGTCTCGACGTCGGCGGGGTTGTTTGTGGAGCGCCAGGCCATGGATTCGGTGCCGACCAGGGAGAGGAGCCAGCGGCGCGCCTCGCCTGCGCCGACGCGGGTGATTTTGACCGCGGGGCCGATGGTGCGCGACCAGTAGAGCTCGTCGATGTCAGCGCACATGTCGGAGAGCAGTTCGGGGGCGTCCACGCGGCGGATTTGGGCCTCGGGGTGGCCCGGCAGCGGGTCCTGGAAGGCGGGGTCGGCGTCGGAGTCACGCAGGAGGGCAACGTGAACGGCGCCGCCTCGCAGGGCGCCGACGGCGGTGCCGATGGTGAGCATTCCCGTCATGAGGGCGTCGTATCCGCGCCTCGGGATGAGGGGACGCATGCGGGCCATTCGCCCGTCGCGGTCCGCGCCGACGGCGACGACGAGGCGCGCCCACGCACGCCCGACGGTGGCGGTTCGGCGCGCCACGTGGGAGAGGGAGCGGATGAGGAGGGTGTCCAGGCCCGGGGCATCGAAGAAGATCCTCTGAGACTTCTCGCTGATCGCGGTTCCCATGGCGTCGGAGAGGGATCGCGCACGCCCCCGCAGGTTATCGGGCAGGGCGGAGATTTCGGCGAGGGCGCCGACGGCGACCGTAGCTGCGAGGGCGGGCAGAATGGGGGCGACTTTGAGGCGCAGGTAGAGGCCGGGGTACGCCTGCGGCACGCGGCGCATCGCGTGGTAGCGCCGACGTGGGCGTCGCTTCATATCCCCTCCTCACCTGTGTCCTCTCCCCACCCTACGGTGGACGAGGCCTCGTCGCGCCACTTTGGGGAATGCGTGTCGCAAGCTCCACAGGGAGTGTCACCACACTCCCCTTGACACCTATACCCCCTAGGGGTACTCTCCTTTCTATGGGCAACGAGCACGGCTACCACGGCAACACCGAGAACCACCTCGCACGCCTGCGCCGCATCGAAGGACAGGTGCGCGGCCTGCAGCGCATGATCTCGCAGGGCGACTACTGCATCGACATCCTCACTCAGGTCTCCGCCGTCCAGTCCGCGCTCGACTCCGTGGCAGTCAACCTACTCAAAGACCACATGAACCACTGCGTCGTCACAGCGGCGCGAGAATCCGATGAGGCCGCGCAGGCCAAGATCGATGAGGCGGCCGCGGCCATCGCTCGCCTCATCAAGTCCTAACCTCAAGGAGAGAACATGAGCACCGAGATCGACCGCACTATCGAGTTGTCCGTTGACGGAATGACGTGCGGGCACTGCGTCATGAGCGTCACCGAGGAACTCACGGAGCTCCCGGGCGTCAAGAACGTTGAGGTCATCCTCAACTCGGGCGGCACCTCCAAGGTCACCGTCCTGACCGACAAGGCGCTTGAGGACTCCGCGCTCGGCGACGCGGTCTCCGAGGCCGGTTTCACGCTGGTTGGCGTCTCGCGCGACTTCTGAGAGCATCCACGCCTCACCGACGAGGCCGGGGCACTTTCCCCGGCCTCGTTTCCTTTCGCTTGATACATACCCCCGGAGGGTACCCATGTCCACCGAATCCGTGACACCTAACGACACCGTCACCGCCCCCTCGCGCGAGACACCCCAGGCCTCGGCCCCCACCCCCCAGGTCGGCGAGGGCACTCGCGCCCACGCCGCCGACCTGCGCCGCCGCCTCATCGTCTCGGCGCCGCTGGGCATCCTCGCGATGCTCCTGTCGATGGTGCCCGCCTGGCAGTTCACGGGGTGGCAGTGGGTCGTCGCGGCCGCCTCGATCCCGGTGGTGACGTGGGGCGCGTGGCCCTTCCACCGGGCGGCGTTCGCGGCCGGCCGCCACGGGTCGACGACGATGGACACCCTGGTTTCCCTCGGCGTCATCTCGTCCACGCTGTGGAGCTGGTGGGCCCTGCTGTGGGGCGGCGCCGGAGAGCTCGGCATGCGCATGCACATGAGCTTGATCCCGCGCGCGGCGCACGGCGGCCACGCCGAGATTTACTTCGAGGGCGCGTGCATGATCGTCGTCTTCCTGCTGACGGGCCGCTACCTGGAGGCGCGCGCACGCTACCGTGCGGGCGACGCGCTGCGCTCGCTGCTGCGCATGGGCGCGAAGGAGGCGACGCTCGTGCGCGTCGATCCCGCGACCGGCGAGCGCTCTGAGAGCGTCGTTCCGGCCTCGTCCCTGCAGGTCGGCGACCTCTTTGCGGTGCGCCCGGGCGAGAAAGTTGCGACCGACGGCGTCATCGTCGAAGGTTCCTCCGCCCTGGACACCTCGCTCCTGACGGGCGAGTCCGTGCCCGTGGACGCCGCCCCCGGCGACACGGTGACGGGGGCGACCGTCAACACGTGGGGATCCCTGCTGGTGCGCGCCACGCGCGTCGGCTCGGACACGACGCTCGCGCAGATCGGGCGGATGGTCGCCGAGGCCCAGGCCGGCAAGGCCCCCGTCCAGCGCCTCGCGGACCAGATCTCGGGCGTGTTCGTGCCCATCGTCATCGCAGTCTCCTTGCTGACGCTGATCGGCTGGCTCCTCGCGGGCGGCAGCGTGCAGGCCGCGTTCACGGCGGCCGTCGCCGTCCTGGTCGTGGCGTGCCCGTGCGCGCTCGGCCTGGCCACGCCCACCGCGATCCTCGTCGGGTCGGGGCGCGCCTCGCAGCTCGGCATCCTCATCAAGAACGCGGAAATCCTCGAGCAGACCCGCTCGATCGACACGATGCTCCTGGACAAGACGGGCACGGTGACCACGGGCGTCATGTCCCTTGAGTCTGTTGCAGCTGCCTCCGCGGGCGACTCCGCTGAGGTGGACGAGGCCTCGTCCCTGTCCCTGGCCGCCTCCGTCGAGTCCCTCTCCGAGCACCCTGTCGCCCGCGCGATCACGTCGGGCGCTGCAGACCGCGGCCTGTCGCTCGTTCCCGTGACGGCGTTCGCGAACCAGCCCGGGCTCGGCGTCGTCGGCCTCACCGCCCGCGGCGGCGTGCTGGTTGGTCGCCCGTCGTGGCTGGCTTCCCTGGGCATCGACGTGCCCGCTTCTCTCCTCGACGCCGTGCGCGAGGCCGAGGCCTCGGGTGCCTCCGCAGTCGTCGCAGCCCTCGCGCCAAACCTGGATTCCGCAGCATCCTCCCCGGAGGCAGCCACCACGCCCGAGGCACCCGCGCCCGTCACCCTGCCCGGCCCCGACGCCGAGCTGCCCCTCGCAACGCTCACCATGAGCGTGGGCGGCATGACCTGCGCGTCCTGCGTGCGCCGCGTCGAGCGCAAGCTCGGCAAGCTCGACGGCGTAAAGGCCGAGGTCAACCTCGCCACCGAATCCGCGCGCATCACGCTCACTGCCCCGCACAGCGACGAGGAGCTCGAGGCCATCGTCGCGGCCGCCGGCTACTCCGGCACCGTCACCTCCCGCAGCGAGACTGGGGCCACCGGCGGCGCACCCGCGGCTGGCGGCAGCGCGGGTGGGGATACCGGTACCCCCACCCAGCCGGGCACCACCCCGGGCGCGGGCGAGCGGGAGGGGGACCCGGCCTCGTCCCTGGTGATTCCCGAGCGCGTCGAGGGCCGCGCGATCGCGACGCTCGTCGTGCGTGACACGGTCAAGGAGTCCTCCGCGGATGCGATCGCCCAGCTGCACGAGCTCGGCATCGAGCCGATCCTGCTGACGGGCGATAACGAGGCGGCGGCCCGCCACGTCGCGGATCAGGTCGGGATCGAGCGCGTCATCGCGGGCGTCCTGCCCGACGGCAAGCGCGACACCGTCGCCGACCTGCAGGCCGAGGGCCGCACAGTCGCGATGGTGGGCGACGGCGTGAACGACGCGGCCGCCCTCGCGCAGGCGAGCACAAAGGGCCTGGGTATTGCGATGGGGTCGGGCACGGACGTGGCGATTGAGGTCGCAGACATGACGCTCATGAACTCGTCGCTGAACTCGGCGGCCACCGCGATCCGAGTCTCGCGCCGGACGCTGCGCATCATCAAGGAGAACCTGTTCTGGGCGTTCTTCTACAACGTGCTGATGGTGCCGCTCGCGATCGCGGGCCTGCTCTCCCCCATGCTGGCGAGCGCCGCAATGGCCTGCTCGTCCGTGTTCGTGGTCCTCAACTCGCTGCGCCTGCGCCGAGCGCGATAGGGGCGTGCCGCGGGTGCCTCGGCGCCGCTCTTGGGCTTCACGTGAAACCCGGACCACCCCTGCACCGCGCCCCAGGCCCGCTCTCGGGCCTCCCGTGAAACCCGGACCACCCCTGCATGCCCGATTCGCCCCAATTCGATGCATTCGGCGCGAGCGGGGGCGGTCTCGGTTTCACCGGACCAACAACCCCACGCCGCAGGGGCGGCTTCCGTTTCACGACCACTTGCCAATCGGCAGAAGCCAGCATCATCACCGTCAACCCGGCCTAGTCGGCACCGAACAGGCTCGCCTCACCGCGCAGCGCTTTGCCAACCTTTTAGGATCACCATATGATTTCATGTAATATGGCAGCAGGCTCGGAGAAGGGACGATCGGCGCATCATGAAACCCTTGCGAACATGGCTCACCGTCGCGGGCGTTGTCGCCATTGGCGATCAAGCGTTCTTTGTTACCTTGAGCCTCTTTCTCCTCTCGTTCTACGGATCGGCAATTGCAGCTTCCTTCCTGACTGTCGCCTCGGTGACCCGACTGTGTCTAATCCTCGCTGGAGGATACGCTGCGGACCGCTGGTCTCCCTACCGCTGTGTCCAAGTGGGGCTCGCATTACGCATCGTCGCCTTCCTTCTCGTCGGCTGTGACTCCCTACAAGGCCCCCATGTTCCCCTCCTGTCGTGCGGCATCGTTCTCTTCGGCGCGGGCGACGGTCTCT
>CALISI010000025.1 GCA_938041695.1 uncultured Actinomyces sp. | reverse complement strand
GCATCTGGGTCTGAGCCTCGGGGGTGGCCAGGTAGTTGAAGAACTGCTTGGCGGCAACCGGGTTGGCGGACTTGGCGCTCTGGTAGAACATCTGGACGCCAACGAAGGGCTGGGCGGCCTGCGAGCCAGCCGAGGGGATCGGCATGACGGACACGTCCATGCCGGCCTCACGGAAGGCGGCGACGTTCCACGGGCCGGTCACCGTGTAGGCAGCCTTGCCATCGAGGAAGGCCTGCTTAGCGATGTCGGCGGTGATGGACGGGGAGAGCACACCCGCGTCGCCCTGAGCCTTCAGCCAGTTGGCGAAATCGCTGCCGCCGGAGCCGCCCATGGCCAGCTCGGAGGTGTACTCGCCGTCAGCGTTCGTGTTGAAAACAGGGGCTCCGAAGGAGGTCTGGAAGCCGTAGAAGTGGTAGGGATCGCCCTTGTCGCCCATCTGGATAATGAAGGGGTACTCAACGCCGGTGGTCTTACCGGAGGCGATCATGTCGTCGTAGGTCTTGGGCTCATCCTTGGTGAGCGCGTTGTTACGCACCAGGGCGACGGACTCGATGGCGTAGGGAACGCCGTAGGTCTGGCCGTTGTAGGTCACGCCCTTGACGGCGACGTCGGCAAACTGGGACTTGGCCTCGCCCAGGTCGACGGGGGCGACGACGCCGTTAGAGACGAGCGCGCCGAGCTTGTCGTGGGCCATGACGATCAGGTCGGGGCCGTTGCCGGTGGGGACCTGAGTGGTGAACTCGGTGTCCATGTCCGACTCGGACTTCTGGACGACATCCACCTTCACGCCGGTCTTGGCGGTGAAGTCCTCGGCGATGGTCTCAACCTGCGTGAAGCGGGTGTCATCCGCCCAGATGGTCAGCGTTGCCACCGCATCGCCGCTGTTGCCAGAGGACGACGAGGAAGAGGGGGTCGTTCCGTTGTTGCAGGCGGCCAGGGCGGTAACCGCCGCGAAGACGCCGAGTGCTGCGATGCCACGTCGCATTATTACTCCTGTGTTGGTCAGGTGGTCGCCTCCATCAGCGACCCGCTACAAGGTTCACTGTAATACCCTCGATTTTGTTTCTGCAACAATTTTCGCAATTGTGTGCAAGCTGTTACATTTATAGGGAAACAGCCGCGCACGAAGACCCAAAGGAGCGTTGATTCGATGACGAAAAATCGCACGAGCATGGCCGACATCGCCATGCACGCGGGTGTCTCAACTGCAACTGTTTCACGGGTTTTCAACGGCGTCGGACAGGTCTCCGAAGACACTCGCCGCAGGGTCCTCACCGCGATTGACGAGCTGGGATACGACCGCCCGGCTGCCGAGCGCACACCAAGTACGCCCACGATCGGCGTCATCGTGCCCGAGCTCACGAATCCAATCTTTGCATCCTTCGCACACCACCTCCAGGAGGAGATTTCGCGCGCGGGCGGCATCGCCCTCATCCGTTCGCAGACACCGGGAGCGACGTCTGAGTTCGATCACCTCTCCTCGCTCATCGAACACCGTGTGAACGGACTCATTTTCGTCTCAGGCCGACACGCAGATCTACTCTCAGACCTCGCGCCGTACCACGACGCCGCCGCACGCGAGATCCCCTTTGTGACGATCAATGGCGCCCGCCCGGAGGTCCCGGCACCCGACTTTTCCACAGGGGACGCGCTCGGCATCCGCGCGGCGGTCGCGCACCTGCACGAACTGGGACATACGCGCATCGCTCTCCTGACGGGGCGCACGCACATCGTCCCGGCCCTGCGCAAGGCCGAGGCCTTTACCCAGGTCATGGGCGAGCTCATCGGCGACCACTCCCCCATCATCGAAGAAACCTTCTACACGTACGAGGCCGCGGCCGCCCACACGCACGCACTCCTCGAGCGCGGCGCCACTGCGATCATCACCGGCTCTGACCTGCAGGCCCTCGGCGCGATCCGCACGATTACCTCACTCGGCCTATCGGTTCCGGGCGACATCTCGGTGATCGGCTTCGACGATTCATTCCTCATGGGCCACCTGGATCCGGCTCTGACGACGATTCACCAGCCCGTCCCATCGATCGTCTCATCGGCGGTGCGTAGCCTCTTCGAAGCCCTGCGTACGCCAGACTACGTACCCACGCACGCTGACTACGTTTTCTCACCTGATTTGATCGTGCGAGGATCGACCGGGCACGCGCACTAGCACTCGCAACGAGGTCCGATCTCCGAGAATGACTTGACAAAGATTCTCAATTACAAAGAGAATGATTCTCATGTCGAAGAGAATCCTTGCTGCCGCATGCGCGGCCGCCACAGCGCTCGCTCTGTCCGCCTGCTCCTCCACGGCCTCGTCCTCTGGTAGCTCCTCCAAGGACGAGCCCCTGACCGTCATGGCCTCCTTCTACCCGCTGAAGTACCTGGCCGAAAAGATCGGCGGCGAGCACGTCACCGTCACCTCCCTGACTCCCGACGGCGCCGAGCCCCACGACCTCGAGCTCTCCCCCAAGATGGTCGACTCCCTGTCCTCCGCGGATGCGGTTGTGTACCTCGCGGGCTTCCAGGGCGCAGTCGACGAGGCGATCGAGCAGCAGGCCCCCAAGACCGTCATTGACGTCTCCCCCGCTGCAGAGCTCATTGAAGCCGGCGCTGACGCCAACCACCCCGCCGAAGAAGAGGAAGAGGGCACCGACGAGGCCCAGTCCGGCGAGGCCGAGGGCCACGACCACGAGGGCCACGAGCACCACCACGACATGACCGCGGACCCGCATTTCTGGCTGGACCCCGTGCGTATGGCGAAGGCCGCGACCCTGGTGGGCGATAAACTCGCCGAGGCCGACTCCGCCCACGCCGACACCTACAAGGCCAACGCGAAGGCCCTCTCCGAGGAACTGACCACGCTGGGCGATACCCTCGTCTCGAAGACCTCGACCTGCAAGGTCAAGACGTTCGTGACCGCACATACCGCTTTCGGATACCTCGCGGATCGCACCGGCCTGAGCCAGGTCGGCATCTCCGGCCTCGACCCCGAGTCCTCCCCCTCCCCCGCCCGCCTGGCCGAGATCGCCCAGATCGCGAAGGATCAGGGCGTGACCACGATCTTCACCGAGGCCCTCATCGACCCCAAAGTCGCCCAGACCCTGGCCGACGACCTCGGCATCACGACCGCCGTCCTGGATCCGATCGAGTCCCAAACCGATGCATCCAAGGACTACGCCGCAACGATGAACTCCAACATTGACGCACTGACGAAAGCCCTTGACTGCCAGTGACAACGACTTTCACCCCCACGACGGCGGGAGCCTCCCACGCGGAGGCTCCCGCCGTCGTGCGTCTCGATAATCTACACGTAGCCTGGGATACAGACCTGATCCTGCACGGCATCTCGCTCGCCATTCCCGCTGGCCAGACCGTGGCGCTCACAGGGCCGAACGGCTCTGGCAAATCTACGACCCTCAAGGCCCTGCTCGGCACCGCGCCCATCACGAGCGGCGACGCAAGGCTCTTCGGGCACTCGGTCACCACCCGTCGCCGTGTCCCGTGGAACAAGATCGGCTACGTGCCCCAGCGCATCTCCTCGGGCGGCGCGATCAGTGCCAGCGCAATCGAGGTCGTTCGTTCGGGCTTGCTCGGGCCTCGTCGACTGTGGGCCCTGCCGGGCGACACCGCGAAGGCGATGACAGCCCTCAAGCGCGTCGGCATGGCTCACCGCGCCCACTCCCCCCTCAACATCCTCTCGGGCGGACAGGCGCAGCGCGTCCTCATTGCCCGCGCCCTTGTACGCCGCCCCGAGCTGCTCATCATGGATGAGCCGATGGCTGGAATCGACGCGGCCTCGCGGGCACGCCTGGCACAGATCGTCGCCGAGGCCAAGGCGGAGGGGACCACGATCCTCATTGTCTTGCACGAGCTGGGCGAGCTGGGCCCCCTCCTGGACCGAGAGCTGCACATCAGCGCGGGGCACGTCTCCTACGACGGCCCGCCCCACATCGAGGACGACCACGAACAGCACCACGGTGGCGGCGACCACTGCCACCCCACCATCGACCCCGGGGCCGCACCGACCGACCACGGCCTCGTGAGCGGAATCTAGACGGGAGCGACGCATGATTGACGCACTGACGACCCTCCTGTCCTCGCCGATGATGCAGCGTTCACTGCTCGCTGCCCTCATCGTGGGCCTCACCGCCCCGATCATCGGCACGTATCTCGTGCACCGCAGGCTCGCGATGCTTGGAGACGGCATCGGTCACATCTCGCTGACCGGCGTCGCGCTCGGCTGGCTGGTCGGCACGTTCGCGAACGTGAGCCCGGCCGACTCGTGGGCGGTCCCCGGAGCGGTGATCATCTCACTGCTCGGCGCGATCACGATTGAGCTGGTGCGCCAGAGCGGCCGCACGTCCGGAGATACGGCCTTAGCCATGCTGTTCTACGGCGGCATCGCCGGCGGTGTCCTGCTCATCGGCCTGGCGGGCGGCACCTCCGCGCAGCTCAACTCCTACCTCTTCGGGTCGATCTCGACCGTGCGATGGAGCGACATCACGCTCATTACGATCCTTGGTCTGGCGATCGTGGCCCTCGGCGTGGGATTGGCACCCGCGCTCTTCTCGGTGACCAACGACGAGGACTTCGCGCGCTCAACGGGCCTACCCGTGCGCACGTTCTCCCTCCTCATCGCGGTTCTCTCGGCGCTGACCGTCGCCGTCGCGATGCGAGTCGTCGGCTCGCTGCTCGTCAGCGCCCTCATGGTCGTCCCCGTCGCCATCGCACAGCTGGGAGCGCGTTCGTTCCGCTCAACGATGGGCATCGCGATGGCACTGGGCGTCGTCATTTGCACGGCGGGGCTGTCCCTGACCTACTTCGTCGACCTCTCCCCCGGCGCAACGATCGTTGTGGGAGCAATCGCTCTGTACGCGATTGGTTTCGGGATCAGGGCTATTGTGGATCGTATCCGCAGGGTGCGCAGGATTCGCGCGGCACGCAGCCACAACCAGCACCCTGAGCACGACCAGATCGCTTACTCGAACGCATGACGATGGAGGCAACACCATGCAGCGCATGACGAAGCAGCGTCAAGCAGTCCTCGACGAGCTGACGCGCGTCAACGACTTCCGCAGTGCCCAGCAGATCTTCGAAGACCTGCACCTGCAGGGACAGCGCGTGGGGCTGGCGACCGTCTACCGCTCGCTCCAAAGCCTCGCAGAGGACGGACGAGTCGACACGCTGCGTTCCTCCGACGGTGAGGCCCTCTACCGCTCCTGCACGACGCACCACCACCATCACCACCTGGTGTGCCGCAAGTGCGGTTTCACCGAGGAGATCGAGCAGTCGCAGATCGAGGCGTGGGTAGACGCCGTGGCAACTGCGCAAGGCTTCAGCGACGTTGAGCACTCGCTGGAACTTTTTGGCGTGTGCAGCTCGTGCCGTTCTCAGGGCTGACGCAGCGTTATAGGGACGAGGAGGCCCGGGAGGCGGATGCTCTCCCGGGCCTTTTCTCTCCCCTTTTCCTAGGTTAGGATAGGCTTCGTTTGCTGAGCCTCACTCTGGGAGCGTCATGTTTGCCGCCGGTATCGACTCCATGGTCCCCGCCTTCGCACGCGAGGGCGTCTGGCTCTTCGTGTTCCTCTTCGTGGTCGTTTTCTTCCGCGCGCAGCTCACCTATTGGCTAGCCCGCGGCGCCGCCTCCGGCGCGGTTCGAGCGAACGGACGGCGCGGCCTCGTCGGCGCCATTGCACGCTGGTTCGACGGCCCCATCCCTCGTAAGGGCGCGGCCATCCTGGACAAGTGGGGAATCATCGTCATTCCCCTGTGCTTCCTGACGGTGGGCATCCAAACCGCCGTCAACGCGGGTGCGGGCCTCGTGCGTATGCGCTGGAGCACCTACACGTTCGCGATGATCCCGGGGTGCATCCTCTGGGCTCTCCTGTATGGCCTCGGCACGCTCGCGGTCTTTGCAGCCGCGATCCGCGCGGTCGCCGGCTCCCCCTGGGGCTGGGCGGGCCTCGTGCTCATCATCGCGCTCATCGCCGCGAAGATCGCATGGGGGCGCCGTAAGCGTCATGCGGTCAGTGCCGCACTTGATCCAGGTGCGGTGGACAACGCCTAGGAGTCCTAGGAGCCAGCGACACGGTCGATCGCGCCGCCGAAGCGACGGTCGCGGCCCGCGAACTCCTCCAGGCAACCCCACAGCTCTTCGCGGTCGAAGGCTGGCCAGGGTGTGTCGACGAACATCATTTCGGCGTATGCCATCTGCCACAGCAGGTAGTTGGAGAGGCGCTGTTCACCCGATGTGCGGATCATGAGGTCGACGTCGGGGACGTCGGGCAGGTAGAGGTGGCGCGACAGCGTCTTTTCGGTGACCCCGCGCGGGCTCAGGCGCCCGGCCGCGACATCCTCGGCGATGGATCTGGCGGCATCCGCGAGCTCAGCGCGTCCGCCGTAGTTGACGCACATGATGAGGTCGAGGGTCTTGCAGTGCTGCGTCGCACGGTCGGCCTTTTCCAGCGCATTGATAACGCTCTTCCACAGCTTGGGTCGGCGCCCGCTCCAGCGCACGTGCACTCCCCACTGGGCCAGTTGGTCGGTGCGACGGACGAGCACGTCGGAGGCGTAGTTCATGATGAAAGAGACCTCGGCGGGCGAGCGCTTCCAGTTTTCGGTCGAGAACGTATAGACGCTCAGGTAGCGCACGCCCGCGTCAATGGCACCGGCAATCGTGTCCATGAGCGCATACTCCCCCGCGCGATGCCCCTCAGTGCGGGCCAGGCCTCGACTGTTGGCCCAACGACCGTTCCCATCCATGATGAGAGCGACGTGCGCGGGGGCTTCACCCTTACGAAAGACGGGTGCGTCGCGGTGCCACTGGCCCGGTCCGAGCAGCGGCGCGGTGGGGTCTTGCGGAGCGCGGTCCATAGGAGTGGGGCGCGGGTCTGTCATGGGTGACTCCTATCGATGACGCTCAGGGAGCGCAGGCGGCGTTCCAGATGCCATTGAGTGTACGAGGAGATGAGACCCGAGGCCTCGGTGCGCGCGTACGCCTCGCAGCGGTCGGCGCGCTCCCAGTCGCCGCTGAGCAGCTGGCCCAGGAGTGCCACCGTGTCGGGCGCGGGCGAGGAGGCGCCGGGCGGACGACAGGTGTCACAGACGGTGCCTCCGTCGGGAATGGAGAACGAGGAGTGGGGTCCCTGGGTGCCGCACACGGCGCAGTCGAAACAGGAGGGCGCCCATCCGGCCAGGGCGAGAGCGCGCAGCGTGTACGAGGTACGAATGAGGGTCGGGTCGTGGCGTCCCCTCGCGAGGGCGTTGAGTGCGCCCAGAAGAAGCAAGTACTGGGAATGCGTACCGTCGTGCGCGTCCGACGTGAGACGTTCGGCGGTCTCAACGATGACGGTGGCCGCGAGGTAGAGGTCGTAATCGGCGGCGATCGCGTCACCGTATTGGGCGATGGATGCAACCTGGGTCAGAGTATCGAGGGTGCGACCACGATGGAGTTGGGCGTCGATGACGGAGAAGGGTTCAACGCGCGCACCGAACTTGGAGGTCGTCTTGCGCACGCCCTTGGCAACGGCACGCACCTGGCCATGCTCAGCGGTGAGAAGCGTGATGATGCGATCCGCTTCGCCCAGCTTGTGGGTGCGTAGGACGACCGCCTCGTCTCGATAGGACTTCATCACACGGACATTGTGTCACGTCGACACAGTCGCGGTGACGTGATGCCCGCATACATCGTAGGGCGCGAAATTAATCGTGAAGTGCACTGTCAGATCCACCGACAAGCCCTCAGACAGGCGCTGACAACAATATATGAGAAACTGACAGCGTGGTCGGTTGCACAGCCGGCAAGTAGTTTTCGAGTAGATAGTTTCTTCGTAACTGGTTATGGTTTACTCATAACCGTCGAAGGAAGGATACAGATGGCACCCCCGATCGATGCCCGCGAAAAGCTTGGCACTGCACTGCGTCAGGCACTGACCCAGACCCCCCTGTCAAAGATCTCTGTCAGCGCGCTGACACGCTCCGCTGGGGTCACCCGTCAAGCGTTCTACTACCACTTCAACTCCCTGAGCGACCTGAACGCCTGGGTTTTCCGCGAGGAAGTCACATCGCGCCTGACCGCCAGTTCGGGAGAATGGCTCGATGCCATCGAGGCCACCATGACCTGGATGCATAACCATCGCGACGAAACCGCCTCGGCCATGAAGACCATCGAAGCGAACGACCTGTGGGCATTCCTGGCCTCTCACATCCAGGAGCTCATTGAGTCCCGCTTGCCCGGCTCCGCCTCGGCCACAGCGCGCGACGTCGTCGCCCAGCACTTCGCCCTGGCGACCACCGCCCACATGGGACAGTGGATGCTCTCCGGCCTCGAGGTCAACCCCTCGCTCGCGATCACTCGCATGCGAGTACTCATGACTGACCAGACCACCCCGGCCCTGGCTCGTCTGGCCAAATAACGCGGTCATTCCCACCAACCGCACGGGGATAGAGGCACAGCCCCCCTCAGCCCCGACCTCGTCCAGATCACGAGGCCGGGGCTGAACCATACACTCCGCTTCCAAAAAACGACGTTTCCGGATGCATACAAGCCAATCTGAGCTATACAATTGGTCAGCCGCACATTGCACTGAAATTTCGCGGATCCGCGATACAGCCTGTACAGTTTGCTCGTAACCCCTCTTTTCATGTCGACGAGGATCTCCGATGCCCCACACCGATGCGAAAACAATGCTCGCGCACGCTCTGCGCGACGCACTGCAAACAGCCCCCCTGTCAAAGGTGACCGTCTCCGGCCTCACGCGCACCGCCGGCGTGACCCGCCAGGCCTTCTACTACCACTTCGCCGACATCCGCGACCTGACCGTCTGGGTTTTCAAGCGCGAGGTTGCCGACCAGATCAAGGCCCACTCCACCCACGAGGACTGGCCCAAGGGACTGCTCGCCATGCTCACATGGATGCAGACCCACCGCGAAGAGACGCGCTCCGTCGTCTCAACCCTGTCCACGGAAGATCTCCAGGTCTTCCTTTACAAGCAGCTGCGCGCCGTCATGGAGCCCATCGTCGACCACGACAGCAACGATCTGACCGTGCGCCCCGACGACCGCGAGTTCATCACCGAGCACTTCACGCTCAGCGTGCTCGGACACGTCTCCCAGTGGCTCGCCTCCGACATGAGCGCAAATCCCACCCTCCTCACGGAGCGAATCTCCCGCATCCTCGCCGGGCAAGTGCGTCACAGCCTCGAGCTCTTCGCACACTCCCCCGCTTCCTGAGGGGCCCGCCTCCTGAGGGCACTGACGCATACGAAGGACCCCGACCTCGTCACTTTGAACGAGGCCGGGATCCCTATCGTTATCCCGCGCGCTCAGCGCAGGGCGCGATTCACCGCCGAAATGACAGCCTTGTAGGACGCGCGAGTGATCGAGGAGTCGATGCCGACGCCCCACACGATCTGCCCATCCACGGCCGCCTCCACGTAGGCGGCAGCGCGCGCGTCGCGGCCCTGGCTCATCGCGTGCTCAGAGTAGTCGAGGATGCGCACATCCAGGTCGAACTCGTGCAGCGCGGACACGAACGCGTCGACCGGGCCCTTGCCCTGCGCGTGAACCTTGACGACCTCGCCGTTGTCGGTGAGCGTCGCGTTGAGCTCGACATGCTCATCATCCATGGTGCCCACCTGCGAGGAGCGCAGATCGAAACGACCCCACGACTCCAGGCCCGGCGCAGCGTTCGTCGGCAGGTACTCGTCGGCGAAGATCTGCCACAGCAGATCCGCGTTAATCTCGCCGCCGTAGGTGTCCGTGTGGCGCTGGACGATGCGAGAGAACTCCACCTGCAGGCGGCGCGGCAGCTCGAGCGCGTGCGCCGTCGACATGAGGTAGGCGACGCCACCCTTGCCGGACTGCGAGTTCACGCGAACCACGGCCTCGTACGAGCGGCCCACGTCGTGCGGGTCGATCGGCAGGTAGGGCAGCTCCCACACGACCGCTTCCTCGTCACCGCCAGCCGCGTCGACCTTGGCCTTGCGAGCGGTGAAGCCCTTCTTAATCGCATCCTGGTGCGAACCAGAGAAGCTCGTGTACACAAGATCGCCGACGTAGGGGGCACGCGGCGAGGTCTCCATCTGCGTGCAATGTTCAACCGTGCGACGGATAGCGTCCACATCGGAGAAATCGATGCCCGGATCGATGCCCTGGCTGAACAGGTTCAGCCCCAGCGTCACCAGGTCGACGTTGCCGGTACGCTCGCCCTGGCCCAGCAGACAGCCCTCGATACGATCCGCACCCGCCAGCAACGCCAGCTCGGCCGTCGCCACGCCCGTACCGCGGTCATTGTGCGGGTGCACGGACAGCGCCACATACTCGCGGCGGCTCAGGTTGCGGCTCATCCACTCGATCTGATCGGCGAACACGTTCGGGGTCGCGCGCTCCACCGTGGAGGGCAGATTCAGGACAATCTCGCGCCCCTCGCCAGGCTCCCACACGTCCATGACGGACTCACAGACCTCGAGGGCAAAATCCAGCTCAGTATCCACGAAAATTTCGGGCGAATACTCGAAACCGACAATCGTCTCATCACCCAGACGCTTCTCTGCCTGCGCGATCACCTCGCGCGCACCAAACTGGGCCAGCTCGATCGTCTGCGCCTTATCCGCATGGAAGACGACCTCGCGGAACACGGGCGCCGTCGCGTTGTAGAGGTGCACCGTTGCGCGCGGGAAGCCCACCATGGCCTCGACCGTGCGCTCGATCAGCTCCGGGCGAGACTGGGTGAGCACCGAGATCGTCACATCCTCGGGCACCGCGTCGTCCTCGATCAGGGAACGCACAAAGTCGTAGTCGGTCTGCGAGGCCGCGGGGAAACCGATCTCGATCTCCTTGTACCCCAGCTTGATGAGCAGGTCGAACATGCGACGCTTGCGAGCCGGGTCCATCGGCTCGATGAGGGCCTGGTTGCCATCGCGTAGGTCGGTGGACATCCAGCGCGGCGCCTTCGTGATGCGCTTGGAGGGCCACTGGCGATCCGGCAGATCGATCGGATTCGTATCGAGGAACGGCCGATACTTACGAATCGGCATGCGCGAGCCGGAGGGGACGGGAACAACGGATGTAGTCTTCACGCTTCGTAGTTTATCGACGAGGAACCGCCCGCGAGCAGGCGCTGCGCATACTGGACGTGAGATGCGGCGCGATGCGCATCACTGTCACAACACAGAAAACACCCAAAAACATGTGTGTCACCCCGTTCATATGTCATGATGATTAGGTCCAATGTCCCACACACCGACGCGCGGAGTATCCATGACCCCCCTGTTGTTCGCCCAATCCTTCACCCCGTCGACAACTGCAGTCGCGGGCAACGTCTTCCTGACAGCCGTCGTCGGGCTCCTCCCGCTCGTCGTGTTCTTCGTCCTTATGGGCGTCTTTAAGGTCGCCACCCACTGGTGCTCGATCATCTCCCTGGTGCTGTCCCTGGGTATCGCTGTCCTCGCCTTCCAGATGCCCGTCGGCATGGCACTCCTGGCCGGCACGCAAGGTGCAGCGATGGGCTTCATGCCGATCATCTACATCATCATCGCGGCCGTGTGGCTCTACAACCTCACCGAAAAGTCGGGCCGTAGTGCCGACCTGAAGGCCGTCTTTAACACGATCGGCCGAGGCGACCAGCGCGCCCAGGCCCTCATCGTCGCATGGTGCTTCTGCGGTCTTCTCGAGGGCCTGGCCGGCTTCGGCGCTCCCGTGGCCATCACCTGCGCCATGCTCGTGACCCTCGGCGTCTCCAAGATCAAGGCAGCCGTCGTGGCCGTCGTCGGCAACGCCATCAACGTCGGCTTCGGAGCTATGGCCATCCCCACGACGACCGCGGGCAAGCTCGGCGGCGCGGACCCCGTCGTCGTCGCCGGCGATATGGGGCACCTGACCTGGATCTTCTGTCTGTTCATCCCGTTCCTGCTGCTGTTCATCCTCGACGGCGCGCGCGGCGTCCGCCAGCTCTGGCCCCTTGCCCTCGTCGCCGGTCTCGCTGCCGGTGCGGGCCACTTCTTCACCCCCTCGGTTTCCTACGAGCTGACTGCGGTCGTCGCCTCCCTGCTCGGCTTCGCCGCCTGCTACGTGTTCCTGCTGGCGTGGGGTCCGACGACCCCCGCGGAGTGCGCGACGGAGGCCGACGAGGCCGACAAGCCCACCGGCTCGCGCATCGGACTGGCACTCCTGCCCTACGTCCTCGTCGTCGTCATCATCGCGATCACGAAGCTGGCCAAGCCCGTCGCGGCCTTCTTCTCCTCGACGGACGTCAAGGTCCCGTGGCCTGGCATCTACGGCAACCTGCTGACCGGCGACGGATCGCCCTCGACCGCCGCAATCTACTGGCTGCAGATCCTATCCAACCCCGGCACCTGGATCTTCGTCACCGGCATCATCGTTGCCATCGTGTACGGGACGAACTCCTCGAACGGCCGTTTCCAGACCTCCGTGGGTGAGATGTTCGCGGTCCTGCCGCGCACCATCTACTCGCTGCGCATGGCGATCCTGACAATCGCCTCCGTCATGGCTCTGGCCTTCGTCATGAATTTCTCGGGTCAGACTACCTCGATCGGTGCCGCCCTGGCGACGACGGGCGCGGCCTTCGCCTTCCTCTCCCCCATCCTGGGCTGGATCGGTACGGCCGTCGCCGGCTCCGCAACCTCGGCGGGCGCGCTCTTCGCGAACCTGCAGTCGACCGCCGCAGCAGGCGCCGGCCTCGACCCGTCGATCCTGCTGGCCGCCAACACGATCGGCGGTGGCATCGGCAAGATCGTCTCCCCGCAGAACCTCGCGATCGCCGCGACCGCTGTCGATTCGAAGGGTTCCGATGCGGAGATCCTCAAGAAGGCCGCCCCCTACTCGGTTGGTCTGCTCCTGGTCCTGTGCGCCCTCGTGTTCATCGCATCCCAGGGCTGGCTGGGCGCCTACATGCCGCACTGATCGGCGGCTCATGGGCTCGGGAGGTCCCGGGAAGCAAGTTGCTTCCCGGGACCTCCCCCTTGTAGGCTCCCATCAGAAGTACGGACAAAGGAGACGCCAGTGCCTGACTTGAGTTTTTCAAGCGACGCCTTACGCACGGCCGCGCAATACGTCGACGAAGCGGCAACCTGCACAAAGGTCACGCCTCCCACCGGAGATCCGTGCAGCCGCGTCTACGCACAAAGGATCAGCGGGCCGATCAATGACCTCAACGAAGCAGAGACCACGATCCAGGACGAGCTCAAGGCAATGCACGCCAATATGCTGAAGACGCTCCAGGAGTTCGAGGCGATGGAGAACGCGATCGCCATTTCCTTTACCGTACCTAACGAGGAATGGCACGAATGATCACGAAAACCACGCTGTACGCGCTTGACCTAAGAAGCTTTTCCTTCGCAATCGAGGAGCTTGACGAGCAGCTGCGAGCGAATCAGGAGAAGCTGGACGACATCGCCCACGCGAAGGAAAGAATCGCGTCGGGTATGCAGGGGCAGAGCGCCCAGGCAATGATCGCCAAGCTGGATGCGCTCGCGCAGAAGATCACCGCTCACATCACGTCGATCCAACAGACACAGGCGGCCATCACCACCTACCGCACCAACAAGCAGCAGCTCCAACGTGAGGTCATCGACTACGTTGACAGTGTCGAACTCGATGGTTTTTCCGTGTCCGATGTCTGGATAGTCCTCCCCTCGGGCAATATGCTCGCCGCGCTTTCCCCACTCTATATTGGCGGAAAGTTCATTGCAGCAAGCATCGTGCAGCAACTACTCGCAGCGCTTGTAGAAACGTTTGTGCGATACGATCTTCAAGCCGCTCTCCATTCTGGCTCAGATGTCAAGCCCTATACAACGTCAGGCGGGTTCTCGACTATCGAACCCGACCGTTCCATTGAGTGGGATGACCACTTTCCCCACGGTTCTAAAGCAGGCCAAGACACTCCGGAAGACTGGGACAACTGGTACAAGTGGGAGCTGTACCGTCAAGGAGCGGGCTGGGTGTTACAACACTCCGACTCATATGATTTCTACGGACACTTTCGGGAAAATACAGGTACTCCCAAGACCTTCAACTACGAAAAGGCTTACAGGGACGATGCCCGTATCCGAAACTACGTCAACACAGACCTCAATGCGTCACTGCAGGCTGCGAATGAGGCAGTGATGGCCGGCCAGACAGACGTGACGCTCTATTCCCCCAAGCACGCAGTCGGCAGTCCGG
This sequence comes from uncultured Actinomyces sp., assembly GCA_938041695.1. Taxonomy (GTDB): domain Bacteria; phylum Actinomycetota; class Actinomycetes; order Actinomycetales; family Actinomycetaceae; genus Pauljensenia. The sequence continues at coordinate 20,163 of CALISI010000025.1, read as the reverse complement.
CCACCGAGAACTGGCAGAGAACGATTGGCGGCCACACGATGTACACCGACACGGATGTCAAGGTCGAGGGAGACACCGTGACCGCCACCGTTACCGTCTACGCTCGGGATCGTTGGAATTTCAATCGAGACAGTTCTGACATAGGCTCAGGCACGCCAGATGAGGTCAATGGGCGTTTTGAAGAGCTCGGGTGGGGAAAGAGCTTTGATTCCAGTGGCAGCCTAACCCGCACATACACCTGGAAAGTAGGCGAACAGCCACCCAGTCTGGATACGCACACCACCGAGAGCAACGAAGACCGTAAGACGCACGACTACGAAAAGTACAAGCCACGATGAGTTCACAACAGCTACTATCAGATGAATCCCTTAACCGCTATTTTCCGGCCCACACTCTGTTCCAGATCCTGGACCGCAGTGTTGTCCTGCGCCCAGGCGAACTCCTCATCGGACCTTCGAATAGGTTTCTGATCATCTGCGCGGAGGCAACCGACGAGTGGGGTGCTTTGTTCGCCGAGCACTGCACCGGTGAATATACTGAGGAGCTCCACCTTCCTCACACTCTCGCGCGCCTCGCAGGCGAGACGTGGTTGACGGGACCGGACCTACCAACCTATCTGGGCATCAGCTTCCCGGCGACCGACGTGGCCATCTGCGGTAACTACGTGTACATCTCATTCAATGTGGGAGCCTGACCAATGAAATCACTCCGGCGGTTGTCCCTTCCCATGCTCGCCATCGCGGCGCTCGCCGCCGCGTGCAACCCTTTCACATCCAGGAACACGCCGGCGGCCGCGCCGACTCAGTATCCGCAGGACCCGCGCTTCGCCGAATTTGTCTACAAGAGCGATGAAGAGCCGACCGTTCAGGACCGGACGGACTCCGTGAACGTTCGTTGGCCAAATTTGGAGGCGAGCGAGGTGCACGTCGTCGTCGAGTATTCTCCGGCACTTGCCTTTATCCCCGCACAGGACCCAGAATTCTGGCTGACCGCTGTTGCCACCGTCCCCGACGAGACGATCCAGCTCCTCGCAGAGGGAGAAGCCACCGACACACTCCTACCCGGCATCTATCCTCATCTCTACGAGTACGTACCCCAGGAGTGCAAGTTCACGACGATCGACCCGGAGTTCGCGGACAAGGCGCTCGCACCGGATAAAGGAAAGATCCCGCACGATTTCGGCCCCATGGACATACAAGCGATCGCCTTGTCCGAAGATTGCCACCTTCTCGTGTTCACCGCACTCGGCCACTCCTGAGCCCCGCGATTCTCCCGCTCCTCCGCTCGAGCCCGCCCCGGCCTCGTCATGGAGCGCCCGAAGGATCCACCCTAGGATAAACATGAAGCTCACTTTTAAGACCATCATGCCGCTCCTCGCGGTCGCGGCACTCGCCACCGCGTGCAACCCGTTCACCCCCAGGAGCACGCCGGCGGCCACGCCGACTCAGTACCCGCAAGACCCGCGCTTCGCCGAATTCACGTACGAGACCGATGACGAGCTGGAGGTTCAGGAGCGCGTCGACTCATTCAACGAACGTATACCCGGACTGGGAGCGACCGACGGCCACGTCCTCGTAGCCCATTTCCGGGACGGCGCCGACCGGCAGCCGACGCCGGACCGCCAATTCTGGCTGACCGGTGTCGCCGAGGTCCCCGACACGACGATCACCATGCTCGTCGCTGACAGCATCGGCGGATCTTCGTTGTTGCCCGGCATCCACCCTCTCTTGTACGAGTACGTGCCCGAGGAATGTACTTTCACGACCGTTGACCCCGCCGTTGCTAACAAGGTCCTCGGCACCGATCCGGAAGCCATCTATTCGGATTGGGGATCATTCGAGATCCGCGAGTTTGCGTTCTCCGCGCAGTGTAATCTCATCATCGTCACCGGCGATGGCCTCAACGCCTAGCGCACTAACGTTCAGGACACTCATGAAACCCACTCTCAAGCTTCTCGCTCCAGCTCTCGCAGTTATCGCTCTGGTATCCGCTTGTCTTCCGTCAGCCTCCTCCGGGCGTTCGTCCAGCCACAAAACTAAACTCAGCGCATCGAAGCTGGACCCTCGATTCGCTGAGTTCCGGTACACCTTCAAGAAAAAACCGGACATTCAGGAGCGTGTCGATATTCTCAACGAGCAATGGCTCAACCTGGATGCGACGGAAGCTCACCTCACCCTCGCTTTCTCCCAAACTGGCTTCTTTGAACTCAACATCGAACCCGAATTTTGGATGAGTGGCGTCGCGACCATCTCTGATGAAGCAACCATGATGCTCCTCAACAAGACAAACGACAGCAGAACCCTGCTGCCAGGCATCTACACGGGCCTTTACGAGTACGTTCCCAAGGACTGCACCTTCAGCAACATCGATCTCGAACACGCGAATATAACTCTCCAGCGCCCCCCACTTTTCACACGCAACCGTGCCCACAATTGATCCGATGATCATCCAAGATCTCGCTGTGTCGCAGGACTGCCATTTGATGGTCATTACCGCCCTCGGCCACCGCAGCAGCTGATAGATGCTCCTGTGCAGGCTCCGTCAATGACAGCCGGAACAATCCAGTCAAAGGAAAACATGAAGCTCACGCGCAAGGCCGTCGTACCGCTGCTCGCCGTCGCGGCGCTCGCCTCTGCGTGCAATCCCTTCGCCCACAAGGCGGCTCCTCAATACCCGAAGGACCCACGCTTCTCTGAGTTCGTCTTCCACAGCAACGAAGAGCCCACCGTCAAGGATCAGACGGACTCCGTGAACCTACGTTGGCCGCACACGGAGGCGAGCGAAGCGCACCTCACCATCGCTTATTCCAGCCAAACAGGTTTTCTTCCCGACAAGGACCCCGAATTCTGGCTGACCGCTGTTGCCACCGTTCCCGACGAGACGATCCAGCTCCTCGCGGAGGGGGCAGCCACCGACACACCGCTACCCGGCATCTATCCTGGTCTCTACGAGTATGTGCCGCAGGAGTGCCAGTTCACCACCATCGACCCGCAGTTCGCAGACAAGACCCTCGCACCCGATAAGTCGAGCATTCCCGATGATTTTGGTCCCATGAGCATCGAGGGGCTAGCTATGTCCAAAGACTGTCATCTTCTCGTCATGACCGCCCTCGGCCACTCCTGAGCCCCACGGGCTTCCCCTCCGCTCTCGACCGCGCCCCGGCCTCGTCTCTCCGCCTGGCGCACGATGCCTCACCATGTGGAGGCTTGACATGCGGTGCCGTTATGCGGCTACCTGCAGGGGTTGCGCCTTCCCGATCGGGTGCAGCGTCTCGGCGCTAACGAGCTTCACCGAGGAAATTGTCGTCAGCGGTGACACACTCAGCTCCGATCTGACACCCCCACGTCGAACAAAGCCAAATTCCAAGCGCGCGATCGGCAGGATTACACCCGTTAGGGAAGAGTCAACCTGATCGGGAAGATTCAACCCGATCAGAAGTGGTTGAATCTTCCCTAACGGGTGGAACACCTCATCGGCAACAAGTCTCATCGTGGGGCTAGCAACGGACACCCCAACCGGCCAACACCATGCGCGGTGCCCGGGCAGCAATGCACTAGTTACGACAGCAATGCACTAGTTACGAAGGCATTGCACTGTCTACTATCCAGTGCAATGCTGCCCGAAATAGTGCACTGCCCCCGAGCAACAAGCTCACGCGCGGCTAGGTCCGACCCGACACCTCTTCAGCAAGCCGCCCAACCCCCGCATCGATGTCGATACCCTCATCACAAGGACGATCGTTCAATCAGGAACGAGGCCGGGGCGACCTCTTACACAGACAAAACCATCGCAAAAATGAAAAACGAAAACTCACCCTGAGCTAAGTCGCGCCCCGAAGGTCCTAAAACGCCCAACGAGAGGCGATTTTTCATTGACTATCGCCGGAGATTTTTCCGCAAAAAATAGCGGGAAAATCGACCTCGTCCAAGTTGTCTGTACAAAAACGGTCGCTGGGACCTCGGACCCAGTCATAACCTGAGCTGGACAGCACCCACGAGGAAGGATCCCCCAGTGCGCATCGCTCTCTTTTCCACCTGCCTGGCAGACGTCATGTTCCCCCAGGCTGCCCAGGCCACAGTGACCCTGCTTGAACGCCTCGGCCACGAGGTCGTCTTCCCCGAAGACCAGGTCTGCTGCGGCCAGATGCACGCAAACACCGGCTACTTCGAAGAAGCCGCGAAGATTACCCGCAACCACGTCAAGACCTTCGAGCCCGTGCTCGACGGCCAGTGGGACGCCATCGTCGTCCCCTCCGGCTCCTGCACCGGTGCAGCGCGCCACGAGCAGAAGGTCGTCGCCGAGCACGTGGGCGACGAACATCTCGCGAAGCAGTCCCAGCGCATCGCTGAGCACACCTATGACCTCACCGAGCTCATCACCGACGTTCTGGGCCTCGAGGACGTCGGCGCCTACTTCCCCCACACGGTCACCTACCACCCGACCTGCCACTCGCTGCGTATCGCCAAGGTCGGCGACCGCCCCTACCGCCTCCTGCGCGCCGTCGAGGGCCTGACCCTCGTCGACCTGCCCGACGCCGAGGTCTGCTGCGGTTTCGGCGGCACCTTCTCCATGAAGAACTCCGAGACCTCCACCTCGATGCTCGCGGACAAGGTCACCAACGTCATGTCCACGCGCGCAGAGGTCCTCGTCATGGGCGACTACTCCTGCCTGATGCACGTCGGCGGCGGCCTTTCCCGCCTCAACTCGGGCATCCGCCCCATGCACCTCGCCGAGATCCTGGCATCCACCAAGGATCAGCCCTTCGAGGGCAACATCTCCTTCGCACCCGAAAGCGCACAGGTGATCTGACATGTCTGAAACATTCATCGGTATGCCCGGCGTGGTCTCTGACGACGCGAACGCGCAGGCACACACGGGCGGCTGGCGCACCACCGTCTCCATCCCCGAGGACACCCTCCGCTGGGGTCCCACGTTCCCGCAGGGTGCCCACAAGACCCTGGCGAACACCCAGATGCGCCGCAACCTGGGCCACGCTACCCGCACGATCCGCACCAAGCGCGGGCAGCGCGTCGCGGAAATGCCCGACTGGGAGGACCTGCGCAGCGCAGCCGAGGCCGTCAAGTTCGAGGTCGAGTCCCGTATGCCCGAGCTCCTCGAAGAGTTCGAGCGCAACGTGACCGCCCGCGGCGGCATCGTCCACTGGGCGCGCGATAAGCACGAGGCCAACCGCATCATCGCGGACATCATCAAGTCCAAGGGTGTCGACGAGATCGTTAAGGTCAAGTCCATGGCCACCCAGGAGACGAACCTCAACGAGTACCTGAAGGAACAGGGCATCCACGCTCGCGAGACCGACCTCGCCGAGATGATCGTCCAGCTGGCCGACGACATGCCCAGCCACATCGTGGTCCCCGCGATCCACCGCAACCGTTCCGAGGTTCGCGGCATCTTCCTGGATCGCATGGAGGACGCGCCCCGCGACCTCTCCGACGACCCGACCGAGCTGACCGCCGCGGCACGCTCCCACCTGCGTAAGAAGTTCCTGCACGCCAAGGTTGCTGTCTCCGGCACCAACATGGGCGTCGCGGAAACCGGCACGGTCTCGATCTTCGAGTCCGAGGGCAACGGCCGCATGTGCCTGACCCTGCCCGACACGCTCATCACCCTGATGGGCATCGAGAAGCTGGTCCCCCGCTTCCAGGACATCGAGATCTTCTCCCAGCTCCTGCCGCGTTCCGCCACCGGCGAGCGCATGAACCCCTACACCTCCATGTGGACGGGCGTCACCCCCGGCGACGGCCCCCAGGAATTCCACCTGATCCTCATGGACAACGGCCGCACCAAGGTCCTCGCCGACCCGATCGGTCGCCAGGCCCTCGCCTGTATCCGCTGCGGCTCGTGCATGAACATCTGCCCGGTGTACCAGCACACTTCCGGCCACGCCTACGGCTCCGTCTACCCGGGCCCCATCGGCGCGATCCTGACCCCGCAGCTCACCCAGGGCCTCGACGAGCACGATCCTGTGCACACCCTGCCCTTTGCGTCCTCCCTGTGTGGCGCATGCGGCGAGGTCTGCCCCGTCAAGATCGATATCCCGACGATCCTCATTCACATGCGTGCGCGCACGGTTGACGTCAAGCGCAACCTTGTGCCGGACGTGTGGGACCTCGCGATGGGCGTGACCACCCCGGTCATGTCGAACGCAAAGCTGTGGAAGGCCGCGAACGTGCCGACCAAGGCGACGCGCCTCTTCGCGAAGAAGGGCGCGATTGGCGCACTGCCCTTCCCGGCCTCGCTGTGGACCCGCGCGCGCGACCTGCCGGTCGCTCCCAAGGAGACCTTCCGTCAGTGGTGGAAGCGCACTCACAAGGATTCCGACGCCAACGCGCCTCGCACGGACGCCCCCGCGACGGGTGTCCCGCTCGCGTCCGAGCACGGCATGACCACCAACACGACCCCGAAGGAGGCGTGACATGAGCACCACCACCATGGATGCGAAGACCGCGATCCTGGCTCGCGCACGCGACGCCATCTCGCGTTCCCAGCAGGACCGTCCGGTGCGCCCGATCCCCCGCGACTACATCCGCTCCACCGAGCACGCGCCCGGTTCGCAGGCCGTCATTGACGAAATGATCGAGAAGCTCGAGGACTACTCGGCCAAGGTCGTCGTGGTCTCCAAGGAGTCCGAGGTCGCCGACGCGATCTCGACTTTCCTGGCCGACCAGAAGGCCGCCTCGGTCGTCGTGCCGACCGGCCTGGACGACGCCTTCAAGGAGGCCGCCGCCTGCGACGGCCGCACGGTCCGCGAGGACAGTCGCGAGCAGGCCATCCCGACGCTGGAGCTCGACGAGATCGACGCCGTCGTCACGCGTTGCCGCGTCGCGATCTCTATCTCCGGCACTATCGTCCTCGATGGCGAGCCCGACCAGGGTCGCCGCGCGATCTCGCTCGTGCCCGACACTCACGTCGTCGTCCTGCGTGCCTCCGACATCGTTCCCACGGTGCCCCAGGCGGTCGAGATCCTCGACAAGAACCCGACCCGTCCGATGACCTGGATCGCCGGCGGCTCGGCGACCTCCGATATCGAGCTGGTCCGCGTCAACGGCGTGCACGGCCCCCGCTTCCTGCGAGTCGTCATCGTCAAGTGATCTGATCACGACGCAGGAGTGCCCGGCTGCCTCACGGCAGCCGGGCACTCTGCTTATCTGAGCCGGGGCTCACCTGATGTTTCCCTGCGACAGAGTCTCAGCGCAGGTAGCGTCCCGTCACCGAGGCCTCGCTGTCCACGATATCGCTCGGAGTGCCCTGTGCGACGATGTTCCCACCCTCGATGCCGCCGCCCGGGCCCATGTCGATGATCCAGTCGGCGCAACGGATCAGGTCCAGGTCGTGCTCGATGACGAGGACCGTCGCTCCCTGCTCAATGAGGCGCTGGAGCACATCGATGAGGACCTGCACGTCGTCGGGGTGCAGGCCGATGGTCGGCTCGTCGAAGACGAAGAGCGTGCCGCCCTGGCGCCTGCCCATCTCCGAGGCAAGCTTGAGTCTTTGCGCCTCACCACCGGAGAGGGCGGGCGTCGCCTCGCCGAGCGTCAGATACCCGAGGCCGAGGCCCGCCAGGGTCTCCAGGATCGCTCCCGCTTTCTTCAGGCCGCGCACGGCCACCCGGGCCTCGTCGACGCTCATCGCCAATATATCGGGTAACGAGAGGCCATCACGCCGAATCGATGCAGCCTGCGCGCCGTAGCGGCTCCCCCGACAATCCGTGCACTCGATGTCAACGTCGGGTAGAAACTGAACGTCCAGGGTGATCTGCCCCGTCCCATCGCAGGTCGGACAACGCAGCGAACCCGTGTTGTAGGAGAATGCGCCGGGCTTCAACCCGGCCGCCTGCGCCTCCTCGGTACGCGCAAACGCCCGGCGCAGCTCATCCAGGACACCGGAGTACGTGGCCACGGTCGAGCGCACGTTCACTCCGATCGGCGTCGCATCAATGAGGTTGACCCGCGACAGACCGCCAGCATCCACGTCGCGCACGTGCGCGGGCAGCGACTCGCCCGCCAAGCGCGCACGCAGCGCAGGAACTAGCGACTCAAGGACGAGCGTCGTCTTACCCGACCCGCTCACGCCCGTGACGGCCGTCAGCGAGCCGATGGGAATGTCCACACTCAGGGGCCGCACCGTGTGTATCTGCGAGGTCTCCAGGTGAATCGCGTCGCGCCCGTCGACGTCCGCTCCCCGACCCGGCTCCTCTGCCGCCCGCTCGACGCGACGCAGCCCCGCCATGTAAGGGCCGATACGAGAGGCTGGGGTGTGGCAGGCCTCGTCGATGGTGCCCTGGAAGATGACGCGACCACCGTCCGCGCCAGCTCCCGGGCCGATCTCGATGAGGTGGCCGGCGGCCCCCAGGACCCGCGTGTCGTGGTCGACGACGACAACAGAGTTTCCGTCGGCGATAAGCTCACGGATGATCGATAGGACACCGTCGACGTTGGAGGGGTGCAGACCGATTGTCGGCTCGTCCAGCACGTAGAGGACACCGGTCGTCCGGTTACGTACCGCGCGGGCGAGCTGCACGCGCTGGCGCTCGCCATTGGACAGCGTCGAGGACGCGCGGTCGAGGGACAGATAGGACAGGCCAAGCTCCACGAGGCGATCCATCGGCTCGGTCATCTCGTCGACGATGACGCGGGCAATGGGTGCGACCTCGGCCGGGACGAGGCCGGGGACGCGGCGCACCCACTCGCGCAGCTCCGTGAGGGTCAGGCGAGAGGCCTCGCCAAGGTCGATGCCGTCGATGAGCGTCGAGCGCACCCGCTCCCCCAGGCGCGTGCCGTCGCATGCCGGGCACGTGCGGGTGATGAGATATTTGTCGACGCGCGCGAGGGCCTTCTCATCTTTCGCCTTCGACAGGGCATTCTCGACCGTGGCAACCGCATTAAAGTAGGTGAAGTCCAGCTCGGCGCCGCCCGTCTTAGTCGCGACGACGATGTGGCGCTTTTCGGCGGGCCCCTCGTAGACGATTGTCTTTTCGGCGTCGGTCAGGTCCCGGAAGGGTACGTTCGTGCGCACGCCCATCTCGCGGGCGACGTCCTTCATGAGTTTCCACATGAGGGATCCCCACGGGGAAACCGCACCCTCGTCGATGGTGAGGGACTGGTCGGGCACGAGGGACGCGCGGTTGACGACGCGCTGGATGCCCGTCCCTTCGCACACCGGGCACGCGCCGCCCGAGTTGAAGGCCATCTCCTCCGCGCCGAGGCCGTCAAAGGACTCCCCGCATTGCGGGCACATGAGAGGCACTTCCAGGGCGACGTTTCGCGAGGGCGGGACGCGGTGCCCGTTCGGGCACAGGTAGGAGCCCGCGCGCGAGAAGAGGAGGCGCATGTGGTTGAGAAGCTCCGTGGCTGTCCCGAAGGTGGAGCGCACGTCGGGCACGCCCGGGCGTTGGCGCAGCGCAAGCGCGGCCGGCACGTGCGCGACCTCGTCGACCGAGGCCTTGGCCGCCTGGGAGATGCGTCGGCGCGTGTAGGTCGCCAGGGACTCCAGGTAGCGCCGCGATCCCTCGGCGTAGAGCGTGCCCAGGGCCAGGGAGGACTTGCCCGACCCGGACACACCCGCGACCGCGACGAACGCGTTCAGGGGAACGTCGACGTCCACATTCTTCAGGTTGTGGACGCGTGCGCCGCGCACGCGAATGACGCTGGGCATGTCAGAACCCGAGGCGTCCCAGCATCTTCGGGTCGGACTGCCAGTCCTTCGCGGTGCGCACGTGCAGGTCGAGGTAGACGCGCCTGCCCAGCAGCTCCTCGATGTGGGCGCGGGACTGGATGCCGATCTGCTTGAGGCGGCTTCCCTTGCGGCCGATGATGATGGCCTTCTGGGAGTCGCGCTCGACGTAGACGTTGACGTGAATGTCAAGCATCGGCGGGCGGTCGTCGCCCTCACGGCGCGGCCTCTCGATGATCTCCTCGACCTGGACGGCCAGGGAGTGCGGCAGCTCGTCGCGCACGCCCTCCAGGGCGGCCTCGCGGATGAATTCGGCGATGAGGGTGTCGCGCGATTCGTCGGTGACGTCGCCGTCGGGATAGAGCGGGGGCGAGAGCGGCACAGTCTGCGCGAGCACCTCACGCAGGTGGTCGATGCCCTTGCCTTCCACGGAGGAGACGGGGACGATGGCCGCCCACTCCCCCAGCTTCTCGATGGAGAGCAGGTGCTTCATGACGCGGTCGCGCGGCACGGCGTCGCATTTGGTCGCTACCGCGATGATCGGGGGCTTGATGCCGCGCAGCTCGCGGGCGATGAACTGGTCGCCGGGGCCGATGCGCTGGTCGGCGGGCAGGCAGAAGATCACGACGTCGACTTCGGAGAGGGCCTCGCGCACCATGTCGTTGAGGCGCTTGCCCAGCAGCGTGCGCGGACGGTGGTATCCGGGTGTGTCCACGAGCACCAGCTGGTAGCCCTCCCCGTGCACGATGCCGCGGATGTTGTGGCGCGTGGTCTCGGGGCGGCCCGAGGTGATCGCGATCTTGTGCCCGACCAGCGCGTTCGTCAGGGTCGACTTGCCGACGTTGGGGCGCCCGACGATCGACACGAAGCCCGCGCGGAAGTCCTCGGGGAAGTCCGGGACTTCGATGGTCGCAGCCGCGTCCTCGCGCAGGGATGCGAGCGAGGTCAGCGCCTCGAAGGCGTCGAGGTCGGCGTCCTCCTCGTCCTGAAGGCCCTCAAGGTCCTCGTCGTCGCCGGGCTGCGCCCCGGCCTCGTCCCCGACCTCGTCGGAGGTGTCGTCGCCGAGGCCGGCGTCGATCTGCGCGCGAGCGTCGGCTTCCGGGTCGGCCGCGTCGGGTTCGACCTCAATGCGCGCGTCCCCGAAGGCGTTGGGGCCGGCCATGAGTTCGTCGTCGGAGGGGAATCGCATGTCAGTTGTCCTTGTCGTCGGCGGGGTTGTGGTCGGGGGTCAGGGGCTGCGCGTCGGGGTCGAGGCGGCACAGGATCGTGAAAACCTGGCGGCGGCGTCCGCGCGCCTCTTCGGCGGTCATCATGACGCCGGCGAGGGTGCCGGTCGCGCCGGGTAGTGGGACTTTGCCGATGGCCTTGGCGAGCAGACCGCCGACGGAGTCGACGTCCTCGTCCTCGATCTCGCGGTCGAGGAGCTCGCCCAGTTCGGAGATCGGATAACGCGCGGGTACGCGCCAGACGCCCGGCTCGACTTCTTCGGGTTCGATGGCGTGGCGGTCGTGCTCGTCGGTCAGCTCGCCGACGACCTCCTCGAGGATGTCCTCGAGCGTAACCAGGCCGGCGACGCCGCCGTACTCGTCGATGACGATCGCCATGTGGAAGCGCTCGGCCTGCATCTGGCGCAGCATGTCGTCCGCGGGCTTCATTTCGACGGCGTATTCGGCGGGGCGCATCATCTGCTCGGCGCGCATGTCGAGCTGGCCGCCCGTGGCCTCCCAGCGCGAGACGAGGTCCTTGAAGAACAGGATGCCGCGGATGTCGTCCACGTCGTCGCCGACGACGGGCACGCGCGAGAATCCGGAGCGCACGAAGAGGCGCAGCGCGGAGGGGGCAGGCGTGTCGGCGTCGATGGTCACCATGTCGGTGCGCGGCACCATGACCTCACGCACGAGCGTGTGCCCCAGGTCGAGGACGGAGCGGACCATGTCGCGGTCCTCTTCCTCGAAGCTCTCGGGTTCGCCGACCTCGTCGACGATTTCACGCAGGTCAGAGATGAGCTCGGCGCGCGCCTGGGCCTCGGTGGGTTCTGGCGCAGGGCGAGAGGAGCGCACTCGGGTCAGCAGCGGGTCCGCGACGTGACTCAGGCGCGCGAGACGGTCAGCCAATCGCGTGCCAACCAGCGCGATACCTTCGGGGTTGCGCGCGCCCCACTGGGCGGGCAGGAAGGAAACGAAGACCAGCTGGATGACTGCGATCACGCTGACGGCGATGAGGGCGACGGCCCACCACGGCAGATTCGTGCCGACCAGGACGATCGTGCCCATGACCGCGTAGACGACCTGCCAGAACGTACGGAAAGCGCGCAGCGACAGCAGGGTGCGCCGACGGCGATCCACGAGGCCGTAGAGGACGCGCGCGTGCCTGCGCTCTTCCTCGATGAGGTCTTCGACGCCGGCGAGGGTCAGGCGTTGGATGGCCTGCTCGACGCTCTGCGCGAAGGACGCCGAGGCCAGGGCGATGACGGCGAGGATCAGGAGGGCTACGGAGGGCACGTCCAGGGCCGACGAGGCCGGGGACGCTTCAAGGGGAAGAATCATCGGGTGGCCAGGAAGGTCAGCAGGAGCTTGCGCTGGAGCGCGAACATTACCTCGCGCTCCGCGTCGGTCGCGTGATCGTATCCCAGGAGGTGCAGCATGCCGTGCGTGGCCAGGAGCAGCATCTCCTCGGCGGCGCTGTGGCCGGACTCGGCGGCCTGGCGCGCGGCGACCGTGGGGCAGATGCAGATGTCGCCGAGCATGCCGGGAGGCGTGGGGCGATCCGCCGTGCCGGGGCGCAGTTCGTCCATGGGGAAGCTCATGACGTCGGTCGGGCCGGGCAGGTCCAGCCAACGCACGTGCAGGTCCTCCATCAGCTCGGGCTCGATGAAGATGATGTTGACTTCCGCGTCGGAGCTGACGTGCATCTGGTCGAGCACGTAGTCGGCCAGCGCGGAAAACTCGGCTTCGTTGATCTCGTAGTCGGTCTCGTTGATGACCTCGGTCATGACGTGTACTCCCTGCGTGCGGTGTTGTGACTGCGCGTGCGTGCGCGACGCGCGGCATTTCGGTCGTCGAAACGCTGGTAGGCATCAATGATTGCGCCGACCAGCTCGTGGCGCACGACGTCGGCGCTGGTCAGGTGGCAGAACTCGATGTCGTCGATGTCGCCAAGGATGTTTTCGACGACAGACAGGCCCGAGGTCTGGCTGCCCGGCAGGTCGACCTGCGAGGCGTCGCCGGTGACGACGACCTTGGAGCCAAAACCCAGGCGCGTGAGGAACATCTTCATCTGTCCGACCGTGGTGTTTTGGGCCTCGTCCAGGATGATGAAGGAATCGTTGAGGGTGCGTCCGCGCATGTAGGCCAGGGGTGCGACTTCGATGGTGCCGGCGGCCATGAGCTTGGGCAGGGCCTCGGGGTCGAGCATGTCGCCGAGGGCGTCGTAGAGGGGGCGCAGGTAGGGGTCGATCTTGTCGGTGAGGGAGCCGGGCAGGAAGCCGAGGTTCTCCCCCGCCTCGACGGCCGGGCGGGTCAGCACGATGCGGCGCACCTCGCCGGAGAGGAGGCGGCGAACGGCCTGGGCCATCGCCAAGTAGGTCTTGCCCGTGCCCGCGGGGCCGATGCCGAAGACGACGGTCGCGCGGTCGATGGCGTCCGTGTAGGCCTTCTGGCCGGGGGTCTTGGGACGGATCGAGCGCCCGCGCGCGGAGAGGATTTCCTCCGTGGGGGCCTCGCCCGAGGTCAGGCGTCCGAGCAACCCGATGGCCTGCTCGACGGCGGCGGCGTCCAGGGCTGTGCCGCGCCTGGCCATGCCGATGAGCTCTTCGAGGAGGCCCGCGGCCACATCGATGTCGGCCTGGGTGCCAGCCAGGGAGATTTCGCGCCCGGTGACGAGGAAACGGACGTGCGGGAAACCGCGTTCGAGGGCGCGCAGGACCTGGTCTGCGACGCCGAGGACCACGATCGGGTCCATGTCTGCGGGGATGGTGACGCGCCCCGTGGTGTGTGCGAGGGTGGCCGCCGCGAGCGCCGGCGCTGTGTTCTCCGTAGTCATACTGCTTCCATTCTACGCTGCAGCGCCCCTCCACAGGCTTCACGTTGCCCTCTCACGCAGTGACCCCGGACGCATCAGAGCGGCGCGGCGAATGGTTCCCGGATGCATGGATGCCCTGGGAACACGCACAATGAAGCCATGCCCACCCTCGAAGAACTCGTTTCGCACCCGCCGCAGCTGCCGGTCACGCGTGCCCTGGGCGATATCGCGGCGGCAACCCGGCCGGGTGGCTGCGCGGTCATCACGGCGCCTCCGGGCACGGGTAAGACGACGCTACTGCCGCCCGCGGTGGCGGTGGCATTGGCCCAGTACGACGCATCGGCCGGGCGCGTGCTCGTCACCCAGCCGCGCAGGGTGGCCGCGCGGGCGGCGGCCCGCCGGATCGCGCGTCTGCTCGGCGAGGAGGTCGGCGGGCAGGTCGGTTATTCGGTGCGCGGGGATTCGCGGGTCAGCGAGCGTACGCGCGTGGAGATGGTGACGCCGGGCGTGGCGCTGCGCCGCCTGCAGCGCGATCCGGAGCTGCCCGGGGTGTCGGCGCTGATCGTGGATGAGTTCCACGAGCGCGACCTGGATACGGACCTGGCTCTGGCGTTCGCACTGGATGCCCGCTCGGCGCTGCGCGACGACCTGTTCGTGGCCCTCACGTCGGCCACGCTCGAGGCCTCGCGCACGCTGGATTTCCTGCGCTCCTCGACGGGAGAGGAGCCCGCGCTCGTCGATATTCCGGGGGATTTTTTTCCGCTGGAGCTACGCTACGCTCCCCCGCCGCGCGGCGTCGAGGCCGTGGGCGCGATCGGGAACGAGCGCGTGGGCGTGCGCCGCGAGTACCTGGCGCACGTGGCGCGCACGGTCGAGGAGACGGTCGCCGCCACCGAGGGCTCGGTTCTGGTGTTCTTGCCGGGCGTGGGCGAGATCGAGACCGTGCGCAGCAACCTGCACCTGGGCGATGTCCCGGTCCTGACGCTGCACGGACAGCTCAGCGCCGCCGAGCAGGACCGTGCACTCTCCCCCGCTTCCGGCCGCCGCGTCATCCTCTCCACGTCGATTGCGGAGTCGTCTCTGACGGTCCCGGGCGTGTCCGTCGTCGTGGACGCCGGGCTCGCGCGCGAGCCGCGCTTCGACGCGGGGCGTTCCCTCTCATCTCTCGTGACGGTTCCGGCCGCGCTCGCGCGCCTCGAGCAGCGCGCGGGTCGCGCCGCGCGCAGCGGCCCCGGCGTCGCCGTGCGCGTCATGGATGCGGTGGACGTGGCGCGCAGGCCCGCGCAGTCCGCGCCCGGTATCGCCACGCAGGACCTGACGGATGCGCGCCTGCAGGTGGCGGCGTGGGGCACGCCGGTGGAGGAACTGGCCCTGCTCGACGCTCCACCCGCGGGCACGTGGGAGGCCGCCGGGCAGCGTTTGTCCTCCCTGGGTGCCATCGACGAGGCCGGCGCCGCCACCGCTCTGGGCCGCACGCTGGCGTCGCTGCCGTTGGACCCGCCCTTGGGCAGGGCCCTCCTGGCGTCGAGCGCGGTCCTGGGGACGTCGAAGGCGGCGCGTTTCGTGGCCCTCCTGTCGGAGGATGTGCGTGTTCCGGGGGCTGACCTGGGTGCGTGGGAGCGTCGGCTGGGCCGCGGTGGCGCCAGCGGCGCGGGAGGCGTGCACGCGCAGGGGGCTCGGGTGAAGGAGACGCAGGCGCGCCTGGAGCGCCTGGCGCGCCGCCTGCCCTCCTCGTCTTCCTCACAAGACGCGCTCACCCCTGTGCCAGCGCGCCAGGATGCGGACGGGCGTACCCGCGAGGATGAGTTGGCGCTGACGTGCGCGCTGGCGTATCCGGAGTGGATTGCGCGTCGCCGCCCGGGGTCGATGGCTTACATTTTGGCGGGCGGCGTGGGTGCCGAGCTACCGCAGGGCTCTCCTCTGGAGGGTCAGGAGTGGCTAGCCGTGGCGTCGATTGACCGGGCTCCGGCCTCGCGCCACGCACGCATTCTCGCGGCTGTTCCCCTGGCGGAGGAGGACGCCCTGGCCGCGGGCGAGAAGCTCCTGACGACCCGCACACAGGCGTCGATTGATAAGGGCGCTCTGAACGCCACCCGTACGCGCGCCCTGGGGGCGATCCCCCTGAAGGCCGCCCCGGCCTCGGCCCTGAGCGAGGAGGAGGCGACCGCGCTGGTAGCCGAGCACCTGGCCGCCCACGGTCTGGGGGATCTGGGCTGGGGTAAGGAGGCATCGTCCCTGCGCGAACGCATGCGCGTCCTCCACGAGGTGCTGGGCGATCCCTGGCCCGACGTGTCGGATGAGGCCCTCGCAAGCACCGCGGATCAGTGGCTCCTCCCCTGGGCGAAGCGCCTCGCGAACGGCGGATCCCTATCCAAGGTGGCGATGCTCGACGCGCTGCGCTCGATGCTGCCGTGGCCGGATGCCGCGCGCTTGGATGAGCTGGCGCCGGAGAAGATGCCGATCCCGTCGGGCGGCACCCGACCCATCGACTGGGCCGGCGCGCATCCAGTGCTCACGCTGCGCGTCCAGCAGGCCTTCGGGTGGACGGACACGCCCCGACTGGTGGACGGGCGCGTTCCCCTGGTGCTGCATCTGACGGATCCGGCGGGGCGCCCCGCGGCGGTCACCTCTGACCTGACGTCGTTTTGGGCGGGGCCGTATCGGGACGTGCGCGCGCAACTACGCGGGCGCTACCCGAAGCACCCGTGGCCCGAGGACCCGCTGCACGCGGAGCCCACGAACCGCGCCAAGCGCCGGGGGTAGCGTGCTCGCACTCCCCCGCACCGGGCGTCTACTCGTCGAGTTTGCCGACGACTCCCCGCCCGTCGGGCAGGTTCTTGGACGGCATCTGGTAGGCGTCAAGGTCCGCCATAGCGGGGCGCTCGAGGCCCAGTTCGCGCAACTGCGCGTAGGTCGACATGCGCACGGGACCCAGCTCGGCAACGGGCTGGCCTTCCTCTGTGAGCGTGACGACTTCGCCGGATGAGGCTCGCGCCAAAGCGGCCCCCACATCCTCTTTGAAATCACCAATTTCTAGAGCCCTCATACCCTTATCTAAGCATGCCGAAGGGGGTTTGAACCAACGGCACGATCACTATGTGACCCTTCGATCCCTTACACCCGCCAAACGAGCGTCATACAGCCAAATGAGCGTGAAAAAAGACACCCCTGCTGTGACCACCTGCTGGACATTTCCGCTCGATGGAATAGATCCGGGCGCACCGCGTTGAGGAAGGCGAGCCTGTTCTACCCAAGGAGAAACATGTCCACAAACGCAATCGAGACCGTCGACCTGCTGGTTGTCGGCGGCGGCAAGGCCGGAAAGTCCCTCGCGATGGAGCGCGCGAAGGCGGGCTGGAAGGTCGCCATGGTGGAGCGCCAGTTCGTCGGCGGCACCTGCATTAACGTCGCCTGCATCCCCACGAAGTCGCTGGTCAACTCGGCTCGTCGCCTGAGCGATGCGCACTCGGACGAGGCGTTCGGCGTGGCCGGCACCGAGGGCGCACGCGTGGACCTGGGTCTCTTGCGCGCCCACAAGGAAAGCATCGTCGGTGCCATGGTCGGCGCGCACGAGAAGATGTTCGCGGCCCCCGGCCTGGACTTCATCCGCGGCGAGGCCCGCTTCACGGGCGAGCGCACGGTGACCATTGCGCTTCAGGACAGCGGCGAGCGCACGATCCGCGGCGAGCGCGTCCTCATCAACCTGGGTTCGCGTCCGGCGCGTCCCGCGATCCCCGGCCTGTGGGAGTCTGGCGCGTGGACGAACGAGGAGATCCTGCGCCTTGAGGAGCTGCCCTCCTCCCTGGCGATCATCGGCGCCAGCTACATCGGCGTGGAGTTCGCGTCGATGATGGCGACGTTCGGCGTGGACGTCACGCTCATCTCCTCGGGTGATCACGTGCTGCCGCGCGAGGACGAGGACGCCGCCCGCGTCGTCGAGGCTGGCCTCACGTCCGCCGGGGTGCGCATCGTTCCCGGCCGCGCCGAGTCCGCCTCGCGCGAGGGCAACACGACGACCCTGACGCTTTCCGACGGCTCGATGGTCTCCGCCGAGGCGGTCCTGGTGGCCGTGGGTCGCGTGCCCAACACGGACGGCATCGGCCTGGACGAGGCCGGGGTTGAGCTGACCGATCACGGTTTCGTGGCGGTCGATGAGCACCTGCGCACCTCTGCTGAGGGCGTGTGGGCGGCCGGCGACTGCGCGGGCACCCCCATGTTCACGCACGCGTCCTGGTCGGACTTCCGCATCATCCGCGCGCAGTTGACCGGCGCATCCCTGGACGATCCGACGACCACCACGAAGGGCCGCACGATCCCCTACGCCGTTTTTGCCACCCCCGAGCTGGCCCGCATCGGCCTGTCCGAGGGCGAGGCGCGCGAGGCCGGCCTCGACGTGCGTATCGCCAAGGTTCCCACGGCCGCGATTCCGCGCGCCAAGACGATGCGCTACGCGGGCGAGGGCTTCTGGAAGGCCGTCGTGGACGCGAACACGCACCAGATCCTGGGCGCGACGCTGATCGGCCCGAACGTCTCCGAGGTCATCACGGCCGTGCACGTCGCCATGGCCGGCGGCCTGACCTACGAACAGCTGCGCTTCCTGCCGATCGCGCACCCGACCATGGGCGAGGGCCTGCAGGTCCTCTTCGACTCCTTGGGGTAACCCCCATCGCGCCCCGGGGCATCGTTGGGGCGCGCCCGGATCTCTCCCGGGACCTGTGAGAGAAGGCGGGGCGGGTCCGAACATAACGTTCGGACCCGCCCCTTGTGTATTCGGTTGCGCTGCGCCTCAGGTGCGCTCGGCATCAAGTGCGCTCTGCATCAGGCACGCTCTGCGTCCGGTGCGCTCGGCGTCCTTTGCACCCAGCGCGGGGATCGAGGTCGGAGCGTCCCAGCCCCGGCCTCGTCCCCTTCTGTCTCAGCCGAGCCAGGCGCCGGAGGGCGCGAAGTGGTAGCGCGTACCGTCGATGGAAACCCAGCCGGTCACCATGCGTCCGGAGGCGTTCAGGTAGTACCAGGTACCGCCGTCGTTAACCCAGCCGATCGCCATCGCGCCGCTGCCGGTGAGGTAGTACCAGGAACCGTTCACGGCGGTCCATCCGGTCGCCATGGCGCCCGAAGCGTTCAGGTAGTACCAGGAGCCGTCAACGTTGGCCCAGCCGGTGGCCATCGCGCCGGAGGCATTCAGGTAGTACCAGGTGCCGCCGTCGTTAACCCAGCCGGTGGCCATGGCGCCGGTCGTGGGATCGAGGTAGTACCAGGTGCCGCCCGCGTTGGCCCAGCCCTTGGCCATGCGGCCGGACGGGGTCATCCAGTGCCACGCGCCGTCGAAGGTGACCCAGCCGGTCGCCATCACGGCGTCGCCGTTGAAGTAGTAGGTGTCGCCGTCGATGGTGACGTACTTGCTGCGGGCGCAGTAGCCGTCGGTGTAGCAGTACTTCCAGCCGTCGGCGCTGTTGACCCAGGCACCGCCGTCGTGCAGGGACTCGTCCACGTGGAAGTGGATCGTGTCCTTGACGTCGTCATCGGCGCGCGAGTCCTTGTTGCGACCCTCAGCGGAAACAGTGACGTCGACGTGCGGGCCGTCGCCGACCAGGTCGGTGGCAACGTAGGGGCCGGCCACGAGCGTGACCTCGTTACCCGTGAAGGCGCCGGTGCCGGTGCCGGTCACGGGCTCCTTGTCGGCGACCTGGAGGGACGCCGCAGTCACGGGGCCGGAGACCGTGGTGCGCACGTAGACCGTGCCGGACACGCGGGCGTCGGCCAGCGGACGCCAATCGGTGGCACCGTCGTGCGAGTACTCAAGGTTGCCGACGACCGGCTGCGGCTGGTCCTTGAGGACGGCGGCCAGGGCGTTGACGAGGCCAGCGCCGCGGTATTCCTTGCCGTCGGTCGGCACGGCGAGGCGATCGTAGGTGTAGGCGGCCTGCTTCTTGAGCAGGTCGATCGTCTGATCGGCGGTGTAATCCGGATGGATCTGCTTGATCAGCGCGGCGACGCCCGCGGCGTGCGGGGAGGCCATCGAGGTACCGGACAGGTAGCCGAACGGCGGGTCCTTCTTCCAGGTCGGCAGGGTCGACCAGATGCGCTGGCCGGGGGCGGCCACGTCGACCGAGTTCTTGCCGTAGTTGGAGAAGCCGGCGCGCTCGAGCTTGGCGGTGGCCGGGTCGGTGCCGGTGGGCAGCTTCAGGGCGGAAACGGACAGGACCGAGTCGTTGACCATGGCGGGCACGTCGATGCCGCCGGCCACGTTGCGCTCGACGGCCGCGCCCTCAACGTCGTTCGGGGAGTCCTTGTCGATCGTCGGGTTGTCGTGGTCGTCGTTCGAGTTGCCTTCGGCGGCGATGTTGACGACGCCGTGGTTCTTCGCGTAGCGGATCGCGCGCGAGGCAGCCTCGAGGCCCGCGGCCTGGGAGCCCTCGGTGGGCATCCAGAAGGCGTAGGGGTCCATGTAGT
>CALISI010000024.1 GCA_938041695.1 uncultured Actinomyces sp. | reverse complement strand
TTGCATGTGTTAAGCACGCCGCCAGCGTTCGTCCTGAGCCAGGATCAAACTCTCCGAACAAAAACAAAAACGTTAAAGCCCAGAAAAACCAACCAGAAAACCCCGGCCAGCAATCCCAACCAAAAACACTCAAAAACAAAAAACAGGCATAAAAAACAAACAAACACACTATCGAGTTCACAAACAACACCTGCACAATCAAGCGCACACGAATCTCTCGCATGTTTTTGAAAGGCGGTTCGCGCCATGTTTCCGCGACCCGAGCTTCTCGCTTCGTTCGCTGCCGTTCGGCGCAACAAGGAAAACAATACGCACTTCTTCCAACATCGTCAAATCAAGCGCAATTGCATCGCTTCTGAGCACTTTTCCGCAGAATGTCAACGATTGAAGCCCTCAGGCCGGCTAACTTTGCCCCAAAATCGCCCGATTTCATGCGCCAGACCACAAAGATTTGGCCAAATTGTGCGCCAGCACTCCCAACATTCCACAGTAACCTGCCCCCAACGCCAGGCCACCAGGCGCCCTGCCTGCACAGATGGCCAATTCCATCATATTTTTTAGCAAACTCTTTACCTTTTGTTGACGCTGGCGCTATACTCGTTCTCATACCGCGGCTCGCCGCGTCCACGAACACCCATCAACACTAGGAAAAACGATGAATGGAACCCTGCGTCCGGCTTTCGACCTCGCCGGCACCCTGGATACGATCTCGGGCTTCATGTATACGTACGTGCTCGTCGCCCTCCTGATCGGCGTCGGCCTGTACTTCTTCATTCGCACGCGCGCCCTGCCGCTGCGCCTCTTTAAGGAAGCCATCCGCGTCGTCACCGAGCCGCCGCAAGAGGAAGGCGAGGTCTCCTCGTTCCGCGCCCTGATGGTATCCACGGCCTCGCGCGTGGGCGTCGGCAACATTGCTGGCGTCGCCACCGCTGTCGCCACGGGTGGTCCCGGCGCTGTATTTTGGATGTGGCTTATCGCGACGCTCGGCGGCGCCTCTGCGTTCATCGAGTCCACGCTCGCGCAGATCTACAAGAAGCAGGGTCCCCACCACTCCTACGGTGGTCCCGCCTACTACATCCAGACGGCCCTCAAGCAGAATTGGCTGGCCACGCTCTTTGCCTCGGTCCTCATCCTGACCTACATGGGCGGCTTCAACCTGCTGGCATCCTTCAACGTTGCTGACGCGTTCACCGGGTACAGCTGGGCGAACAATTGGACGCCGTGGATCGTCGGTATCGTCCTCGCGATCCTGATGGCCGGCTCGATCTTCGGTGGCACGCGTCGCCTCACCGACGTCACCGGCCTCCTCGTTCCCATCATGGCGATCATCTAC
The DNA here is from genome assembly GCA_938041695.1 of uncultured Actinomyces sp. GTDB lineage: Bacteria > Actinomycetota > Actinomycetes > Actinomycetales > Actinomycetaceae > Pauljensenia. Next base: position 3,824 of record CALISI010000024.1, on the reverse strand, counting down.
CTGGGCGTCGGCTTCGTCGTCATCGTGCTGAACTACCAGAACATCCCCGCGATGTTCGCCTCGATCTTCACCAACGCTTTCGACTTCAAGGCAATCTTCGGCGGTTTCGCCGGCTCAGCCATGATGCTCGGTATTAAGCGTGGTCTCTACTCGAACGAGGCCGGCGTCGGCTCCGCCCCGAACGCCGCCGCCTCCGCTTCCGTGTCGCACCCCGTCAAGCAGGGCCTCGTCCAGATGCTGTCCGTCTTCATCGACACGATGGTGATCTGCACGCTCACCGCTTTCGTGGTGCTCTCCTCGGGAGTCGGTTCGGATAACGGTGTGACGGGCGCTCCCCTCGTGAAGGACGCCATGGCCACGATCCTCGGCCAGGGTCCTGCGCAGGTTTTCATCTCGGTCGCCCTGTTCCTCTTCGCGTTCACGACACTGGTCGGCAACTTCTATTACGCCGAGGTCAACTTCCGCTTCCTGCTGCGCAACGTGCACATGAAGCACTGGATGCTCACCGTCTTCCGCACTGTCGCTGCGCTGCTCGTCTTCGCTGGCGCTCTCCTCAAGTTCGAGGTCGCGTGGAACCTGGGTGACATCCTGATGGGCCTCATGGCGCTCATCAACCTGCCGGTCATCGTCATCCTGGGCAACCAGGCTATCCGCTGCGCGAACGACTATGTCGCCCAGCGCAAGGCCGGCCTCGAGCCGCACTTCAAGGCGTCCTCGATCGGCCTGAACCCCGACGAGCTGGACTTCTGGCAGGACGATGCTCCCGTCGCCGCCGAGAAGACCAACGCTTAAGGGGCCTCTCCCCCAGCAGACTTGCCCCGGCCTCGTTCCTCCACGTGAGAACGAGGCCGGGGCTTCGTTATGCGCGACGGCGCGGCGGTCGGATACTACGCCGGCGCGTGAGCGAAGCGCGTTCGGATCTGCACTCCCCCGGTGTGCCCGCACGCGGACAGGGCTCGAGCCACCGCGTCGGCGGCCCACCCGAGCATCTCAGGGCCCCCGTGCGGGGCGCGCAGAGTGGCGGCGGCCCCGAAGGCGAACGCAGAGGACGACTCCACGGCGAGCCCCATCTGCACGGCCGATGCCAGGGCCTCGGTAAAGCCCGAGGGGGACAGGGCCTGTCCCTTGTAGCGCGGGCGCGCCTCGAGGTGGATGAGAGGACCGGGGGCAACCAGGGACAAATCCAGCGAGCCAATGGGCAGGCTCCCGTCTTCCCACGGTTTGTTTGCGGTGAAGCGCGCGTAGCCCGGCGGCAGGTCACACTCGAAGACGCATTCGGCGACGCTCACATCGGCGACGAGTTCGAGGGTGGCCACGGAGGCGATCACGCAAGCCACGAAAGGGATGCGGCTGTCGGTGTCCCCGAGCCACGTGTCGACGAGGGCGTGGCACATCGCGCGGCCGGCGGCGTCCGTGGCAGACTCCCCCGCCATGCCGGGCGCCCTCTGCCCATCAACGCCCTTGTCTCGCGGCGGCACCTTGATGTCTCCCACGAAAAAGTCGAAGGCGTAGAGGCCGTGGTGGAAGCGGTTGTCGTCGTAGGCGATGAATCCCAGCCCCGTGCCAATGAGCACGGACAGGAAGGCATCGTAGAGGCACTCGCTGTCCTGCGCAAAGAGGTCCGCCGCGTGCGGCGCGCGCGGGGACATCTGCCCGCACAGCCACGCCTGCAACGCCACGTAGCGCTCACGTGTCACGCAATCGTCGCTTCCCATGGGAACCTCCTTGTTCCACCGACAGTCATTCCACCATCGTACGCGGCTATCACGGCACGAGGAAGCCCCAGCCTCGTCCAAACAACGGACGAGGCTGGGGCAGAGGCTGACGCGAGAGCCTCAGCGAGTAGCAAGCAGCGCTTCTTCGGCTTCCTTGGTCCACAGGCCGGCGGCGTCGAGCTTCGCAGCGACCGTCGGCAGCTTCTCGGCCAGCTCGGACACGGGGGTCAGGCCCAGGTCGTGCATCATCGGGAAGACCATGATCTTGCCGCCCGAGGTACGGTTCATCACCGCGTTGATGGCGTCGCCGAAGCCCGCCATACCGGTGATCGCCCACAGGGAGATCGTGGTGTCAATGATGCCGGCTTCGATCTTGCGCAGCACCGTACGCATATCGGAGACATCCGAGCCGGAGGTTCCCAGCATGAAGATCTGACGCTCGATGATGCCCTGCAGGTCGAAGTCACCGAACGTGCCGGCCGGGATACCCGCGAAAGCGTTCAGGATACCGCCCTGCGCCAGCAGATCGACAGCCTGGGAGACCAGCGCCGGGACGGGCACGAGGCACGTCGCGTAGGTGTAGCCGTACTCCAGGGGCGTCGAGGCGGTGTTGATGATGTCCAGCGGCACGCCGTTCTTTTCGGCGGTCGGGCCCACGACCTTCGTCAGGTTGGCCAGGCGCTCGTCCGACAGGTCGGTGCCCACGACGCTGATGCCGGGGACACCGGAGGTGACGGCGCGCATCGTGTGCATGACGCCCATCGGGCCGGCGGCGCCGACGAACACGCACTCGTCGTTCTCGCGCAGATCACCGTTGGCGGGGATCCAGGCGTAGCCCTCGCGCGGATCCGAACCGGTCGTACCGCAGAAGCGGATGAAGTCGTAGTGGACGCGGCCGATGTCCAGGGACACCTTGCGCGAAATCTTCTCGCCACCCAGGACGACGCACATGGTGCCGCGGGTGCCGATCAGCAGAGCAGCCTTCTCGATGGCGTCGGCGTCCGAGCCAAAGAACACGACGTCGTCGAATTCGCCCTCCACGCCCTCAAGCTCCTCGGCGGCAACGCGAACGACCTCGGCGGGCTTGTGCTCGGCGGTCAGAGCGTCGATGTCGCCCTCGCCCACGACCAGCAGGCGTCCGCCGTCAGCAACGTGGTTGCGCTCAGCCCACGCGTAGGAACCCTCGACGGTCGCCCAGGGCTCGATGAGGCCGACGGCCGCGGCCGACGGGCCCTCCGACACGTGGATCAGGAACTCTTCCCCATCCGGAGACACGACGCAGCGCTCGTCGACAACAACGAACTCCTCGAGAGCACCGTCAAAGTTGTAGCCGAAAGCACCATTCGACTTCGCGGTGCGCAGGTGCTTCCAGTCGGCCTGGACCAGCAGACGATCGCCAACCTTAAAGTGCGTGACGGCCTCGCCGACCTTCACGACCCGGACGACGGGCTCGTGACCGGGCGTCACGGCCTCCTGGTTCGGGTGGTAAGACGGAATGTCCTTCAGCGCGTCCAGGTCGATACCCGCCACCACGTCCGACTTGCGCGGGTGGCCATCGAACTGGTGGAGCAGCTTCGTATCAGAGAAGCAAATGCCGCAGGCTTCGACCTCGAGCATGATCTGCGTCGGGCCAACGGGATCAACGGGCTTCGCCGGGTTAACGACGAACTCTTCCTTGCCGACGATCTGAATCGCGTACTGGGTGGCGGGAATCTGGGTCATGACTGACTCTTTCACTGGAAAAACAACTGAACGTGGGAAGAAAAGACGAGGCCGGGGAGCTCCGGAGAAACCCGCATGTGTCCCCGGCCTCGTGACGATGTCAGGAGAGCATCACCTGGCCGCCCGTGACGGGCACGGCCTGGCCGGTCTCGTATTCCTGCTCGACGATGTAGAAGATCGCGCGCAGAACGTCGATGCCCTGAGCGCCGCGGCGCATGGGGACCTTCGCCTCGTAAAACTCCTTGACGTCGGCGACCGTCTTCGCGCCGGGAACCTTACCGGAGTTGAGGTACTGGACGAAGAGGCCGCGGTCCGGGTCGGACCAGAGCGGGCCGTCGTAGAAGTTGCCGGGGCAGATCGCGTTGACCTTCACGCCGTGAGCAACCA
>CALISI010000023.1 GCA_938041695.1 uncultured Actinomyces sp. | reverse complement strand
GTGAGCATCGTGAACCAGAACGGGTAGTTCTCGTACATGCCGAGCACGCGCGGGATACCGATGTCGCCGCGGAATGCCTTCTTTTCGGTGAGGCGGCGGTATCCGAAGATCCGCTTGTACTTCCAGTCGTAGAGGTTGGGCAGCTCCGACTTCTTGGGCACGCACTCCAGGGAGGCGCCGCGCTCGCAGCGGTTGCCCGACACGTGGCGCTCGCCGTTCGAGAACGTCGAGATCGTCATCTGGCAGTGGTTCTGGCACAGGCGGCAGGTCTTGCGGGTCGTGTCCACGCTGAAGCCTTCCAGGGCCTCGATCGTGGCGAGGGACGAGGTCCCCTCCCCCGTGTCGTGCATGCGCGCGGTCAGGGCCGCGCCGTACGCGCCCATGAGGCCCGCGATGTCGGGGCGCACGACCTCGCGGCCGGTGAGCAGCTCGAAGGCGCGCAGCACCGAGTCGTTGAGGAAGGTGCCACCCTGGACGACGACGCGCTCGCCCAGGTCCGAGGGCTCCTTGAGCTTGATGACCTTGTAGAGCGCGTTGCGCACGACGGAGTAGGACAGGCCGGCGCTGATGTCGCGCACGTCCGCGCCTTCCTTCTGCGCCTGCTTGACAGAGGAGTTCATGAACACCGTGCAGCGCGTCCCCAGGTCCACGGGGGATTCGGACTCCATGGCCATGCGCGCGAAGGAGCGCACGTCGGTGCCCATCGTCTGCGCGAAGGTCTGCAGGAAGGAACCGCAGCCCGAGGAGCAGGCCTCATTGACGGAAATGGAGTCCACCGCGTGGTCGCGGATGCGCAGGTACTTCATGTCCTGGCCGCCGATGTCGATGACGGAGGTGACGCCGGGGCAGATGAATTCGGCGGCCCGGTAGTGGGCCATCGTCTCGATCTCGCCTTCGTCCATGGTGAGGGCGGCCTTCACGAGGCCTTCGCCGTAGCCCGTCGCGCACGAGCGGCCGATCTCGCAGCCCTCGGGCAGGGCACTGCGCACGGCGCGCACGATGTCGACGGCCGCCGCCACGGGATCGCCCTCGTTGGAGGCGTAGTGGGTGAAGACGATGCGGTCCTGGGAATCGATGACGACGGCCTTGATCGTCGTCGAACCCGCGTCGATGCCGAGCCAGCAGCGGCCCTCGGCCTCGTCGAGGCTGGCCTTGGGGATGACGTCGAGGCTGTGGCGGGCGATGAACTCCTCGCGGTCCTGCGGAGTCGCGAAGAGCGGGTCCATGCGCGGGGACTCGACCTGCACGGGTGCGGCCGCGAGGCGCTCCATGAGGGTGGTGAGCTTCTCGCCGCGGGTCTCGACGGAGGTCGCGCCCGCTTCCTCGGCCTGGCGCACCTTCTTGGCGGCTTCCTTCTGCGCGAGGAGGGCCGCGCCGATCGCGACGTAGAGCTGGGCGTCGTCGGGGGTGACGAAGGCGTCGGCCTTGGGCAAGAGGGCCTTGTAGGCCTCGCGCAGGGCGGGCAGGAAGTGCAGGGGGCCGCCGAGGAACATGACGGTTCCTCGGATCGGGCGGCCGCACGCCAGGCCCGCGATGGTCTGGGTGGCGACGGCGTTGAAGATGGAGGCGGCCAGGTCCTCGTGGGCGGCACCCTGGTTGATGAGGGGCTGGATGTCAGACTTGGCGAACACGCCGCAGCGCGAGGCGATCGGGTAGAGCTGGGTGTGACGGGTCGCCAGCTCGCCGAGGCCGGATGCGTCCGTGTGCAGGAGGGTCGCCATCTGGTCGATAAAGGCGCCTGTGCCGCCCGCGCACGTGCCGTTCATGCGCTGCTCGGGGGTGGGGTGCAGGTAGGTGAGCTTGGCGTCCTCGCCGCCCAGCTCGATAACGACGTCGACCTCGGGGTGGAGACGCTGGGTGGCCTCGGTGCCCGCGATGACCTCCTGGACGAAGGGGATTCCCATGGCGCGGGCGGTCGTCAGGCCGCCGGAGCCGGTGATAGCCGCATGAACGCGGGCGCCGGGCAGAGCACACTCAACGTCGGCGAGGAGGGCCCCCAGGGATGCGCGCACGTCGGCGTTATGACGACGGTAGTCGGAGAAAAGACGGCGATTTCCATCCAAAACGACGGCCTTGACCGTCGTCGAGCCGACATCGACGCCGAGCTGATAGGGGCGCGTGGCTTCGTGGTGACCCTGTGTTGTCATGACGTACCTCCTGAGTCCTCACCACAACTTAGGAAACCCAAAGCACAGAGTCAAAGGTGTCCACTACGAGCGGGCTCGCACTGACTAAAACCGCTCAATACCCGACAAAATAGGGGGTGGCATCCCCTGCACTGAGCACGTGCCCACTCGTGTGAAAACAAAGAATTACAACATATGAAGCGTGACAAAATTCAACCCATCGGCAAGAACCCCGCCACGGCCTCGTCGCGAGAGTTCCGCACCGACCTACCCACCACGCCTGCCCCGCCCCGGCCTCGCGCATCTTCAGCGCACGCCGCACGTTAACCCGCTATTGCGAGCGTGGGCCCTCGAACTCGCACGTTAACCCGCTATTGCGAGCGTGGGCAGCCCCGCCCGCGTGCAGATTAGAGGGTTTACGTGCGGAATAGAGGGTCAACACTCCACTTAGCGGGTTAACGTGCGACGCCCACGGCCCAGCTTCCGCCGATCACGCAATGAAACAGCGTCTGAAGATCCGCCAACCGGGACTTCCCACCCTACCGGCGAGTAGCATCATTCCAATAGAAGTCACAGATTAGTCGTTGACCAAAAGGTTCATCTAGCGCTAGACTTTTCACCACTACGTCAGATGCCCAGGGGTTCTGCTCCAGGGTATCGGGGGGTCGGATCTCAGATTCGACCCCCTCATAATTTTTGGCACAACGAGGTCCGCATGAAGCAGTGCATCACCGTCGATGAGCAGAGTGCCCTACTAAGGAGTCACGGAGTCTCCTTCGAACTTATGTCCGAGAACGACGCCCGAGAGTTTCTTTACTCACGCTCCTATTTCTTCACAATCAAATCCTATGCAACTACACCCGTGTTGACACTGCAGGCTCCTACACTTACTCGGGACTCGACTTCGCCGACCTCGTTGAACTCTCGTACCTCGACTTCGCCTTGAGCCGTATCTGTCTCTCACTGGCGCTGAGCACGGAGCATTTCCTCAAAGTGCGACTCAATCAGCTCATCATGAGCGATCCGAAATCGGACCTGTCAGAGGTACTCGTACGTCGTATCCTCAACGGCGATACATCCTCCATCCGCTACAATCCCTACACCGAGGATATGTGGACGGCTTGCAATGATAACCCTTCCATCTGGCACTTGTGGGAGCTGCTCCCCTTGAACGAACATATCCGCCTCTACACGTCGTACTTCGATTACAGGGGAGAGACCGCTCCGTTCGCCCACCTGCTACTCATCCTGCGCAAACTACGAAACGCCGTTTCTCATGGCAACTGTCTACTCGCTGACGTCTCGCGTCCTTCGGAGCAACGTCGCCAATCTGAGGGGCAGAAATACGACAAGGAGGTGACGCTCGCCGCGCTTCGCATGTGCGAAGTCAGTCCGCGTCGTCATTCTGGCAAGAAAAAGGCCCTCAACGAGGCGCTGGACCGCCTCGTTGTCAACTATTTCGCCGCTGCCCTTCTCTGCCATCTCGAGTTTGCTGATTCACACAAAGCTCTCAGCCATATGATGTCCGATCTCAAGCGTTTTAGTGAGCGAATCGAGCGGCATCGTCCACTGTTCTTCGGGGATTTGCACGTCGAAACACCACGCAATCAGCTCGTCAATTCAACACTGAACGCCATTCAACGTCTCATCTCGGGATATTGCCGACAGGCAGAACGGAAACTGACGAAGCTGACACCCATTGACTACTCAGCGGCTGTAACCAGATCTACGCACCGAGACTCACTCACGGGCCGCGACGGGTATCGCGCGGACCTGGGTGGCCTTGACGCTCACCCACAGGGAATCACCGACGCCGAGGCCGAGGTCGGCCCACGCGGAGGCTGTCACGCGGGAGGTCACTGACACGCCCTCCGCGAGCGCGATGCGCACGCTGACGAGTGAGCCGTCGACGTCGATGCCCGAGGCGACGCCGGGTAGGACGGACCGCGGCGAGGCATGGGCTTCCTCGCGGGAGAGAGCCACGGCCTCGGGCGGGAAGGTCAGCGCGACGCGGCCACCCTGGCTGCTCCCACCGGGAGCGATGGGATCTCCCGCATCGTCGGCTGCAGCGTCGAGACGACCAGCGTCAGTCGAGTCGAACTCGGACAGGTCGGCCGCCCACAGCTCGCCTTCTCCGACGGGCACGCCGACCATGCCGGTGCGGGTCACGATGGGACCGGACACGATATTGAGCCCGGCCAGGCGGGCGGCGAACACCGATGACGGCGAGGCGAGGACGCGGGCGGGTTCGCCTTCCTCGACGACGCGCCCGTCTCCCATGACGATCATGTGGGAGGAGAGGGCCAGGACCTCGGCGATGTCGTGCGAGACGAGCAGGGTCGTGATTCCCGCGCCGGTGAGGCGCTGGCGCAGGACGGAGGACACCTGGGCGGTGGCCTCGACGTCGAGGGCGGCCGTGGGCTCGTCGAGGATGAGGACCTCGGGGCGGAAGACCAGCGCGCGGGCGATCGCGACGCGGGCGGCCTGGCCGCCGGACAGGGCGGAGGCGCGCTTGTGCGCGAGGTCGTCGATACCGACGGCGCGCAGCTGCTCGAGTGCAGCCTCGCGGGCCTGGGCGCGCCCCACCCCACGCACACGCAGCGGGAAGGCGACGTTGGCGAGCACGCTCATGTGCGTGAAGATGCGGGGGGCCTGGGAGACCATGGCGACGCCGCGTCGGCGCGCGGGCACGAAGGTCTGCGCATCGTCGACGACGCGCTCACCGATGCTCACCGTCCCGCTAGCCACGCGCAAGGTCCCGGCGATCACCTGGGCGAGCGTCGACTTTCCGGCGCCGTTGTGGCCGACGACGGCCGTCACGAGGCCGGGGCGAAGCTCCGCGTCCACGTTCCAGCCGCGCTCGACGATGATTCCGGCGACGCGCACGTCCGCGCCCTCCCCCGCATCTTCCGCGAGCGCGGTCGGGACCTCGGATGAGGGAGCGGAAGGAGCGCCGGGAGCAGCGGCGCGCCCCGGCCTCGTCGAACGAATGAGGGAAGCGAGGCGCCCCCACGGGGTTTCCGTGAGCGCGACGACGAGCGCGGCGACGCCGAGGAGGACCACGCCGAGCGCGAGGGCCAGGTCCGCGTCGGACTCTCGGGCCAAGTAGATCTGGAGGGGCATCGTGCGGGTCACGCCCTGCATGGACCCGGCGAACGTGAGGGTCGCGCCGAATTCGCCGAGGCAGCGGGCGAGCGCGAGGGCCGCGCCGCGACCGAGGCCGGGCAGGACCGTGGGCAGGGTGATCTGCCAAAAGACCCGCGAGGGCGAGGCGCCGAGAGAGGAGGCCATCTCGTCGAGTCCCTGCTCACGCGAGCGCAGCGCGGATTCGAGGGTGACGATGAGGAATGGCAGGGACACAAAGACCTGCGCGATGACGACGGCGGTTGTCGTGAAGGCGATGTCGAGGCCGGCGCCGCCAAGGAGCGCGCCGAGGGTCGAGCGCCTACCGAAGGCCGCGAGGAGCGCGATGCCGGCGACGACGGGCGGCAGCGAGAGCGGCAGGGTGACGAGGATGCGGGCGGCGCGTACGCCTCGCCACGAGCGGGACAGAACGAGGGCCGCGGGAACGCCGAGGAGGAGGTCGACGCCGAGCGCCATCACGCAGGTGCGCATGGACAGGCCGAGGGCTGCGGCGGCCTCGGGGGTGGCGAGGGTTGTTCCCAGGGTCGACCAGTTGACGCGCCCCAGCATGAAGGCCAGGGGCAGGAGCAGGAAGCACAGGGCAAGCGCACCGAGGCCCCCCGCCCAGATGGGCAGGGGGCTCACGGCGGGCGTTCGACGCGATGTCACCTGTCGATGTTACTTCGCGGCGGGCGTGAAGCCGGCTTCTTCGAGGACCTTCTGTCCGTCGGCGGAGAGGACCAGGTCGATCCACTTCTGGCCCAGATCCTTCTTGGTCGAGGCGCTCACGAGGGCGATCGGGTACTTGTTGACGGCCTCGTCGGCACCCTGGATGGCGACGGTGTCGACGGCATCGCCTTCGGCGAGGGCGTCGGTCTTGTAGACGATACCGACGTCAGCCTGTCCGGATGCCACCTTGCCGCGCACGTCGGTGACAGCCTGCTCCTCGGAGACGGGGTTGAGGGTCACGCCGAGCTTCTCGGTGAGGGTCTTGGTGAGCTTGCCGCAGGGAACCTCGGGGGCGCAGATGACCAGCTTGGCGCCGTCGAGCGAGGAGTCGAGGCCCGTGATGCCGGCGGGGTTGCCGGGCGTCGTGATGATGGTCAGGGTGTTGGTGACGAAGATGGTCTGCGCGTCGACCTGGGAGGCGTCGGCGGCCTTCTTCATGGTGGACTCGTTGGCGGTGGCCAGGACATCGACGTCCGCGCCTTCACCGAGCTGGGTCACGAGGTCCTGGGAGCCCGCGAAGTTGAAGCGCACGTCCACGCCGGGGTTGGCGGCCTCGAAGGTCTTCTCGAGTTCACCGAAGGTCTCGGTCAGCGAGGCGGCGGCGTAGACATTGAGGACGGTGGTCTCGGCGGCGGGCTGGGTTGCGGGCGCTGGGGCCGTGGAGTCGGCGGCGGGGGAGCCGGAGGTGCAGGCAGCGAGGGCCAGGGTGGCCGCGCCGAGGACGGGAAGGATGCGAAGGGAACGCACTCGTCTCTCCTTTTATGAGGGAATGGAACGCATTAAATCTAACAAGGTGCGCGGCGCGCGCGCAACGATTCGCAGGCCCGCATCCGAATCGTTACTTTTTCCCCTCATTTCAGCGAAATGAAGAGCTCCATTTAACTTGTTTGCGCCCGTAGTAAATACGGGTAATCGACAGCAACTCCGCGCACTCGACCATGGCTGGACGCGCGAGGACCCACACAGACCCCATTTGCCTCGGCCGAGACGCTCACAAAATCGCCGTCACACCCGCACCCATCCCCACCCCGCCTTGTTACGAAGAAGGGACTAGGATCACAGTCACCAGCACGTCACCACACCTCGGAGGACACCATGCCCAAGCCCGTCGCCTACGACCTCAGCCAGATCAGCGCCCACGTCATCACCTATTCCGACCGCATTCAGCGCGGCACGAAGGAGGATCGGGCGACCCCCGCCTGCACTGCCGCACTGGCAGAGGCAGGCCTCGGCCCGGTGACGGTCGCGGCGATCCCCGAGAGCGCCGATGTCCTCGAGACGGAGATCCGCGACGCGCTCGAGGCCGGCGCACGCTTCATCCTGATCCTGGGCGGATCGGGCTTCGGCGTGGGCAACTACGCGCCCGAGGTCGTCCGCTCCATCGTCGAGGTCGAGATCCCGGGCATCGCCGAGCAGATCCGCGCCCATGGCCTCGCCAACACCCCGCTGTCGGGCCTGTCTCGGGAGGTCGTCGGCGTGACGGCGCGCGACGCCTCGGGTGCGCTCATCATCTCCTCCCCCGGCTCGCGCGGCGGCGCGCTCGACACCCTCGAGGTGGTCACGCCCCTGCTCACCGCGATCTTCCACCAGCTCGACGAACAGCGCTGACCCTCTTCTCCACTCCCCTTCTTCTCTCCCCGCCCCCTCTCTCAATGTCGCACGTAATTTGGGTACCCTTCATTTTCTTAGGCATCGAGAAAACGTTGAAATACCAACATTCCCATTTCAAAATCCGAAAGGTTAACATGGGAATTACGTGCGACATTTGTGGGGAACCATACCGACGATCACGGACGAGGCCTCGACCGACTTCGCGTTCGCGAGCGGGATCGTGGTAACGGGCACCCACGAGTCGGACTGGGAGCCGGACTGGGTGTCGTCGGCGCGGGCGGTCCCGACGAGGGCGAGGGACGAGGCCGTGGCAGCTGCGGCGGTCATTGCCATGGCCGCTGCGAGGCGGACGCGAGAGAACAACATGGGAGGACTTTCGCGCAGGAATGATCTTCCCACAGTACAACCAACAAGCGCCGCCCACCTGCGTCAATACGCGGTGGGCGGCGCTTTGTGAGATCGTTCGCCGAGGCCTCGGCCAGGAGGCCTCGATCGGGAAGCCTCGATCGGGAGGCGTCGATCAGGAGGCGTAGCCGACCCAGCGTCCGATTCATGCGGAGCGTCGTGGCCTCAACTGGTCGAGCCATGCGATCAACTCAGGCATATCGCTCCAGGGCGCCTCGTCCCACGCGGTCACGCCCTGCGCGAAGCTCGCCCGCCGACGCTGCACCCGTAGACAGGCCTCGTCGGTGTGATCGATGAGCCACTGAGGAATTTCCATTGCTTTCTCATAAGCTCCCCGTTCCCACTTACTGACGAGTTCCTCAACGACAGCACTTGCGGTCCGGCTCGAACAGACGTCCGCACAGTGATAGACAAACCACGCCTCGATGCAGGGATTCGACAGTGCTGCACCATGATGAAAGTCCATCTTCTCCGACAACCACTTTTTCAAGATCACCCTATGCGGCTGATTCACATCCGCATCACAGATGATCCAGGCACCAGAGATAGAGATACTCTCACGCTCTAGCTCCTTAACCTTTCCCCCCATTATCTCAACCAGGTTCTTGAGAGAGGATTTCGAGTCGTTTCTACAGAAGATAAAGGAAAAGGCGCGACCATAAAGGTGCTGATTCAGCGCATTCAAGTATTGCTTCTCTGTCGCCCCTTCAACGGCCAGAACGACAAGGGGCTTCACCTGTTTGCTATGAGAGCGCCCCCTGAACCCGCGCGAAGATTTTCTCGTCGGCGCCTTCTTCTTGCCCACATCGCCTCCTACAGACGCGGAACGCCGCCGAGGCGACCCGACATGTACATCCGCTGGAGGTCGCTACCCGATCGAATGTTAGACGCAGGGAAGTCCGTGAGCCTCGTGAGCTCTGACCGGTGATCGTTCTTTTCCACCAACCAAATTTCGTCGCGCCGCAGCAGGTCAGCCCGCAGGAGGTGGAGTTCATGCGTCGTAAAGATCAATTGACGTTTCTCATCAGGTCCCGACGCATCCAGAAACAGCCGAATGAGCTCCTCCGTGAGCTTCGGGTGGAGCGAGTCTTCGAGTTCGTCGATCAGATAGACGCCCGACTTGTGGGCCCCTCCCGCCCAATACAGGATGGGCAACAGGTGCAGGTAGCGGATGCTGCCATCGGATTCCTGCTCAAGGGGAAGCCGGAAATCCTTGTTTCCATCCCCGTGCACGGTGACTAGACGCTCATAGACAACGTCTCCGTCCTCGGCCAAGCGAGCGCGAAAAACGGCACCACTCTCCGCATTGAGGTACGCCTCCGAGGTGTTATCAAGCAGCTGGCCCTCGACCTCATCGAGGATCTTCTCTTCTGCAGGCACCTTGGCTCGAGGAACCGCCGTGAAGCAGATGTCGGAGATACCCGTGTCGGCGACTGTCAACCCCCTCCCGACAGCGGCACGAAAATCTTCGTCGTGCGCGATCCGCTGCGGCATGAGGATGTAACGCGCTCCCCGCTTCAGGATGGTCAGGCGCTTGAACCATTCGATGACGGAGCCCAGAAGACTCTTCTCGTCGTCAATGAGCCCCGCATTGAAGCAGGTTTCGAGGAAGAGGCGGTTTGGTTGAACTGTCTTCGACGCAGCGTCGAGGGACACGTCGTCCTCAAGATCGCCGTAGAGTGAGACCTCCTGGCCACGGCGCTCGAAGACCGCCTGCTCGTCCTCCGAACGCACGCGGTACAGGGACTCTTCGACGATTTCTCCCGCGTTGAACGCCACCTCGTAGTAGACGATTGCTTGCCGATTCGACGTCGCATCCCGCACATCGAGGACGATCTCGACGCCGATGACGCTGGGTTTGTCGGGACCAAGAAGAAGGTGCGGGTGATAGTGCAGGCGCTGCCCACGCTTGCGCGGCTCGCGCAGCATGACCTGCAGGTGAGCGAGGGCATCGAGGAGAGCGGACTTTCCCGCGGCATTCGCGCCGTAGATCGCGGCAACGGGGAGCACGCGATTCTTGCTGCCGAGGTAGAGGGTCTCTCCGTGGCGCGTTTCCTTCCCCGCAATCATCGTGAAGTCGACCGGCTCCGAAAAGGACTTCCAGTTGTCGAGGTGAAGGACCCGCAGCATCGCACTCTCACTTTCCCGTTTAGTTGCAAAAATTCTACATCTTCCTCGGAATAGAGTCCAATTACTGTGCGTCATCAGCAACGCTCCGCAGCCCTCCCTTCACCCCACTACGCCACGACACAAGTCCTCTGACAAGCGCCGCCCACCGGGGATTATTCCCGGTGCGCGGCGCTTTGTGAGGTCGTTCACCGAGGCCTCGGCCAGGAGGCCTGGATCAGGGGGCCTCGGTCGGGAGGCGTCGATCAGGGGAGGTAGCCGGTCCAGCGACCCGAGGCCGTGAAGGTCGCGCGTCGGCCATCAATAGCCTGCGTACCGGTGACCATGGCACCGGTTGACTCGTCCAGGCGATACCAGGTCCCTCGGTCGGCGAGCCATCCGGTTGACGCACGACCGTCGACGAAATAATGCCAGTTCCCGTCGACGCTCTGCCACCCCTGAGCGGTCGGATTCCCCTTGTCGTCGAGGTAGTATCGGGAGCTTCCGTCGTAGATCCATCCTGTCGCCATAGCGCCGGTGGAATCCATCCAGTACCAGGTGCCGCGATCGTTCACCCACTGGCTCGTCGCACAATAGGGGTGATCCGCAAAGAAGTACCAGTTGCCTGACCAGCTCTTCCACCAGCCGTACGTCGACTGGGGGCGCGCGCCCGTGATGCCCCGCCTTGAGCATGTCAACATGCCCAACGACGGCCGCTATCCGATCCTCGAGATCCCCCTCGATTTCGAGGTCGGCGGACTCCGCGTTGCTGTGCATTTCGTGACCGTCCGTCGGAGCGGCAGCAGTCGAAGGAGCGAGGGTTGCCACGAGAATTCCTGACAATATGGCCAGTCCGAGCCGCTGCCACAGTTGTCCATGACGAAGTCTCATGAGGGCACCTTGATGGGAGTGAGCCGTGAGACGCTGACCCTCCCAACCTATACCCTCTGTGGCATTACTTACAAATCAGTTGCCTAGATAATCCTGCCACCAGGCCACGTCCTCGGGGGTGTCAATGTCCCGGCAGACGTCAGCGTCGACGCTCACCCGCTCGAGCGCGAGCGCTCGCAGGACCCGACGCACCCCCACGCCGCGCACGGAGCCAAGGGCAGCCACGGCCTCGTCGAGAACGCGGCGCAGCGCCCCCGCGCGATACACACCCATGAGGTACTGATCGAAAGGCTGCGCCTCGCCGCCGACCGCGATACGCCCCTCACTATCCGACCCCAGAGGAGACCCCAGGAGGGCGGGCAAAAGGCCTGCCACGCCGGGCGCGTCGACGGAGACCACGACGATCAGGACGTCGTCGTCGACGCTCAGCGCGCGCAAGCCCGCATCGATACCGGCCAGCGGGCCACCACTCGGCGGATCCTCGAGCGTACGCACGACCCCTTCCGGGACGCGCACGGTCGGGGGCACGACGGCCACGCATCCCGCGCCGCACGCCTGCAACAAAACCCCGCACACGCGGTCGATCAAACGCACACCACCGAGCGTCAGGTCGGGCTTCGACACGCCACCCAGCCGCTCGCCTCCGCCACCACCGACAACGATCGCAGCAACGTCGGCACGCGGGGCACCCACGAGACTCAGTCCCACGGGGCAAAGGTGAGAACGTCAGCTCGCTGCGTCGCCGCATCCATCATGAGGACGCGCCCGATGAGCGGCTCGCCGAAGCCCACCAGCACCTTGATGGCCTCCGTCGCCATCGCGGTGCCCGCCTGGCCGACGACGGGGCCAAGCACGCCCACTGTCGGCGAGGCCGGCGTCGTCCCTGGAGCAGGCTTGACCGGGTGCAGGCTGCGTAGCGTCAGCGACGGCACGGGAGCAGGAGCGCCAGCCCAGAAGACGCTCACCTGGAAGGCCATCGACACGACCGTGCCCCACACGAGTGGCACGCCCGAATCAGCGCAGTAGTCCGCCACCAGGTACTTCGCGTCGAAGTTATCCGTGCACTCCACGATCAGATCCCATTCGCGGCCGTGCTCATCCAGCCACTCGCGAGTCACGTGCCCAAAGCGCTCAAAATGCACCGACGAGTTGAGCCCACTGAGATGACGCACGGCTGAATCCGGCTTCGGATCCCCCACGTCGCCCTCGCCGTGCAGCAGCTGACGCTGCAGGTTCGACACCTCAACAACGTCGGAGTCACAGATGCCGATCGTGCCAATGCCGGCCGCCGTCAGGTAGAGGAGGACTGGCGAGCCGAGGCCACCCGCACCCACCACGAGCACGCGAGACGCAGCCAGGCGCGCCTGACCGGCCTCGCCGATACCCGCCACCAGCCAATTGCGACGGAAACGCTCCAGCGCGGGGTCCCCGGCCTCGTACGGGACGGGCTGATTGATGAGCGGCAGCGCAACCGAGCGGCCCGAAACAGCGGCCTGGCGCGAATAGGGATCTCCGATCGTCATCTCACAGACCCGACCAGTTGTGAGAGCCGTCGGACAGCTCCTGCTTCTTCCAGATCGGCAGCTTCGCCTTCACGTCCTCGACGATCGTCTCCACCGCGCGGAACGCCTGCGCGCGATGCTCCGCCGCAACGGCCACAACCATCGCATCGTCACCGATCTCCAGATGGCCCACGCGATGCCACGCCACGATGCAATGAACGCCGGGACGATCCCTCATTTCCGAGACAATTTCCCGCAGAATCTGCGGGGATGACGGGTGCGACGAGTACTCGATCGCATCCACGCTCTCTCCACCGTCATGATTACGCACCACACCGACGAAAGACGCGACGGCACCACAGGTGTCACGGCGGGCACTGCTGATCAGCGCAGCCGCATCCAGGGGGTCCTCGGTAATACCGGTTGCAATCTCTGCGGACATGGGATCCTCCAATGACGGGAGAGGCTATATTCACATCCTACGATGAAGCGGTCAGGATTGTCTCACAACCCTGACCGCCCCACACAAATGACTAGTAAATCTCACCCTCCAGCGAAGGGGGGCAGCACGTCAACGCGCGCACCCGGCGCGAGCTCGCTATCCGGGCGGGCCGAACGCTCGTTCACCAGGAAACTCGACACGCTCAGGATGCGTGCCAGCTCGGGGCTCTCCGCGCTCAGCTGTGCAAGGAGCTCACCGAGCGTTTCCGGTGTCTCAGAGGAAGGCACTTCTCGCACGTATCCACCGGCAGCCTCAGCAGCACCACCGAAGAAGTGCAGCGTCGTCGACAGAGGCTTTGGATTCGCCTCGTTCATCGGGCGAATGTAGATCGTCATACGCAGCGGATCCATCGGATCGATATCAAGTGACCACGTGGCAAATCCCGTCGCCGTTCGCTCGAACACGCGCTCGACAATGCCGCGACGCAGTTCCAGCGCAAGGTCGTCCGGCGTACCCGGCTCACTGAACGGGCACGCCGTCAGCACGACCGCCATCGGGTCGGTGTCGTGAGGGATCGACGCGAAGCCCATCGCATTCATGAACAGGCGCACCTTGCCCAGGTGGGCCGCAATGTTGAAGGTGTCGCGCACCGCACGGCGACTCGGCGCGTGGCTATGATCCGGGACCTCCATCGTCTCGAGCGCGGCATCGGCCCAACGCGAGCCAATCTCACGCACCGAGGCCGCCGGGTCGGCCGCATCCGCACGCAACCAGGCCAGCAAAGACGAGGTGAGCTGGTGCAGCATCTGGGCAGCGAAGGACGGATCCGCCGGAGTCGTCGTCGAATAGCCGAGCGCGGGACGGCCTCGCCCCGAGGAGGGAAGCTGCTGCTTCTCAACCAGGCCGAGCGCAAACAGGCCCTCGAGGGTCTCGCGCACGCTCGACACGTGCAAGCCGGCCTCCTGGGCCAGTTCTGCGACAGTGACGGGGCTGCCGTGGTGCGAAATGCGCTCCAGGAGAGCGTGCTGCGCGGGTGTCAGGGCAGCCATCGCGGCGAGTGTTTCAGCCAGAGGCCGAGAACGGGAGGCGTCATTCATCAATAGTCCTCTCTCCCTCATAATCAGCGGAAATGCACATGACGAGCATCACCAAACGGCTTTAAACCTGTTACGTTACTTACAAAGCGCTCTTTATTCTACCCAGCATACAAGCCGCTCCGCACGGCCAATACCATCGACTGGTCTCATTACGCGGGGTCTTCTCATCTATTCACGCAGGTGACACCGCGCACCCCACGATAAAGACTCGGGGGCGAGCTCTCGCCCGCCCCCGGTCCCGCCGATCACCCGGCCACGGCCTCGCCCCTTCGGCAGGACCGCGCCACGGGCGCCGACCATCGATCAGTCAGACATGCCGCCGCGCGTCATCTGGTGCGTGCGACGCTCGTCGCGCGACCGGTAGACCACCGGGGGACGCGCCACGTAGCCGACCGGCGCGCTCACCGCGTGCACGAGGCGGGTGAACGGCCAGATGCAGAAGAGCAGCAGACCGGCGACGATGTGCAGCTTGAAGCTGAGGGGCACATCGGCCATCAGGTGCGCCTGCGGGTGCAGGTAGAAGATCGACCGGAACCACACGGAGATCGTCTCGCGGTAGTCGTAGCCCTCGTGTCCGCCGAGCACCTGGTTGAGCAGCGTCGCCGCGCCGCCCAGGAGCACCGGGATGGTCAGCATGACGTACGTGACGATATCCATGCGGGTCGTCGCCACGCGCACCGACTTGTACACCAGGCGGCGGTAGATCAGCAGCGCGAGACCAACGATCGTCATGATTCCGGCGATCGTACCGGGGATCGTCGCCACCAGGTGGTAGACGTGCTGGGGCACGCCGGCCGCCTCGGTCCAGGTCTTCGGGATCACGAGGCCGAGGATGTGACCCATGAACACGAAGAGGACACCGAAGTGGAACAGCGGCGACGCCCACCGCAGGATGGTCGGCTCATTCCACTGCGAGGAACGAGACGTCCAGCCGTACTGGTCCGTCTTGTAGCGCCACGCGAGACCCACGATGAGGATCGCGAAGGACACGTAGGGCAGGACCACCCACAGGGCAATGTCCAGGAAGGACAGCGACTGCGTCTCGGCTGCAGACGCGGCATGCAAAAGTGCGGATTCCATGAACGTTACCGTCCCATCGTTGTTTCGGAAGTCGGGGAGGGCGTGGCAGACAGATCGCCCACACCCACCAGCTCGGTGGGCGGCCCCTGGCTAATGAGCTTACGGAAGCCCTCAATGGTCTTTTCGTCCGGCTCGGGCAGCGTCGCGACCAGCGCATCCAGCAGCGGCGCGTACGGGGAGTCCGCGGCGCGCAGCGCCGTGCGGATCACCTCGATGCCCTCACGGTTCGAGCGCAGCAGGCCCTCGGCGGTGCCCGTCTCGTCGAAGGCCGCGAACTCCAGGACCACCGGCAGGTGATCGGGCAGCTCCTCGCGGTCCATCTCGAAGCCGGCGCGGCGCAGCACCTCTTTGAACGCCAGGATTGCCTGGCCTCGTCCACGGGTGTCGCCGTGCGTGTAGTACGTCAGGCCGAGCGCGCAGCGGCGGCGCTGGTCGAACGTCTCCACGTAGGTGGTCTGCATGGCGCGCAGGCCCGCGGCGCGAGCGTAGCTCACGAACGAGGCCAGGGCCGACGAGGCCGGTTCCGGCAGGTCCGCCAGAGCCTCCTCGACGGCGTTCAGCTTGGTCTCAAAGTCGTCCCCCGGATAATCCAGCAGGACCGAGACCGCCATGCGCACGCCGCGCGCCTCCTGCGGATCCATCTCCGTCTCCGGAGCGGCCGTAGGAATACGCGGAATGCCGACGAAAGTACTCATCGAACGACCTCAAGGGGGAGCATTTGGCGTCCCTCCGGCGACGAGCCGCCCATCGGGCGGTTCGACGTGGCGGGGGCCAGGCCGTGGAAGGCCTCGACGTCGTAGGACACCGGGCAGCCCTCGAGCTCCTTGATGCCACGAGGCATCTCGGGGTGGGCGGTCGGGACGACGAAGCGGTCGTCGTACTTGGCGATCGACAGCAGTCGGTACATCTCCTTGACTTTCTCCGGGGTCATGCCCACGGAGGCCGGGATTTCCTCGTTCGTCGGGTTGTCGACGAAGACGTCGCGCATGTAGGAGCGCATCGCGGCGAGGCGACGCAGCGCCAGCTCCACGGGAGCCGTGTCTCCGGCCGTAAACAGGCCGGCCAGGTACTCCAGCGGGATACGCATCTGCGAGATGGCGGACAGCAGGACCTTGTGGTCCTCGCCGTCGCTGCCGGACGCCGTCACCTGGTCGACGACCGGGGAGAGCGGCGGCACGTACCAGACCATCGGCAGGGTGCGGAACTCGGGGTGCAGCGGCAGGGCAACCTCGTACTCGGTGATGAGCTTCCAGATCGGGGACTGCTGGGCGGCCTTAATCCACGAGTGGGGAACGCCGTTAGCCTGGGCCTGGGCGACCACCTGCGGGTCGTTCGGGTCGAGCAGGATCTCGCGCTGGGCACGGTACAGGTCGCGCTCGTCCTCCTGGGACGCCGCCCAGGTGACGCGGTCCGCGTCGTAGAGCAGCACGCCCAGGTAACGCAGGCGGCCCACGCAGGTCTCCGAGCAGATGGTCGGCTGGCCGACCTCGAGGCGCGGGTAGCACAGCGTGCACTTCTCGGCCTTGCCCGTGTTGTGGTTGAAGTAGACCTTCTTGTAGGGGCAGGCCGACACGCACATGCGCCAGCCGCGGCACTGATCCTGGTCAACGAGGACGATGCCGTCCTCGGTGCGCTTGTACATCGCGCCCGAGGGGCACGCCGACACACAGGTCGGGTTCAGGCAGTGCTCGCAGATGCGAGGCAGGTAGAACATGTACGCGTCCTCGATGGTCTTCGCGACCTGGAGGTTCATCTGGTGCAGGACCGGGTCCTGATCCAGGGTCTCCATGGAGCCACCGAGGTCATCGTCCCAGTTCGGGCCCCACTCGGGCTTGTCGATGTGCTCGCCCGTGATTGTGGACTTCGCGCGGGCCGTCGGGATCGCGCGGGAGTTCGCGGGCGCCTGGAGCAGCTTGTCGTACTCGTAGGTCCACGGCTCGTAGTAGTCCTTCATGGTCGGCTGCGTCGGGTTCGCGAAAATCTTCGCGAGCGAGGCGACGCGTCCGCCCTGACGGGGAACGAGGCGGCCCGTGGCGGTACGCTTCCAGCCGCCCTTCCACTTCTTCTGGTCCTCCCAGCCGCGGGGGTAGCCCACGCCGGGACGGGTTTCGACGTTGTTGAACCAGATGTACTCGGTGCCTTCACGGTTCGTCCACACCTGCTTACAGGTGACGGAACAGGTGTGGCAGCCGATGCACTTGTCGAGGTTCATCACCATCGCGATCTGAGCCATGACCTTCATCAGAACTGCACCTCCTGAGAGCGGCGGCGGATAACCGTGACCTCGTCGCGGTTATTGCCGGTGGGACCGTAGTAGTTGAACGCGTAGGCGAACTGCGCGTAGCCGCCGGCCAGGTGGGTCGGCTTAATAAAGATTCGTGTCAGCGAGTTGTGCGTACCGCCGCGCTTGCCGGATTCCTCGTTCAGGGGGGTGTTGATCTGGCGATCCTGGGCGTGGTGCATGAACACCGTGCCCTCCGGGATGCGGTGGGAGACAACGGCGCGAGCCGACACGGTACCGTTACGGTTCTTCGCCTCGATCCACTCGTTGTCGCGCACGCCGATCTTCTCAGCGTCCTGGGGGCTCATCCACACCGTCTGACCACCACGACCCAGCGTCAGCATGTACGGGTTGTCGTAGTACTGGGAGTGGATAGCCCACTTGTTGTGGATCGTCAGGTAGCGCACCGCGACCTCGGCCTGACCCGGCTGACCGGGACGGTGGTCGCCGACAGGACGCTCACCGTAGATGTGCGCCAGGTCGAGCGGCGGACGGAAGATCGGCAGAGCCTCGCCCATGTCCATCATCCAGTCGTGGTCGACATAGAACTGCGGGCGGCCCGTGAGCGTGTGCCACGGCTTGCGGCACTCGACGTTCT
>CALISI010000022.1 GCA_938041695.1 uncultured Actinomyces sp. | reverse complement strand
TTACTCCCTGTGATACCGGAACTGTACCAGTGCCAGCCCCGCGATCACCGCGAAGAAACCCCACAGGACGCCGATCCGCGTCCCGACGTCGGCAAGTCCCGCCCCGTCCAGGCTCACCTCATGAATCGCGGTGATCGCCCAGTAGGCGGGGGACAGGCGCGCGGCGTGCTGCGCCCAATCCGGGAACGAAGAGACCGTGGAGAAAGACCCGCCGATGCCTGCTGCCAGCATACCGATGATGTTCGACAGTGACAGGGCCGCGTCGCGGCTGCGCGACCACAGCGCGAGCGCAACGCCGAGCGCCGACAGGACCGCCGAGAAACTGAGGAGAATCGCGGCGAGTGCGACGAGAGACCCGGTCGGCCGGTACCCGAAGATGAGGGCGCCGAGCGCGAGGACAACCGCGATCTGGACGGTCTGCATGAGGAAAGCGACCAGCGCCTTGCCCGTCAGGATGGACGCGCGCGAGGTGGGGGAGGCCTCGAGACGCTCCCACGTGCCCCACGAGCGCTCATTGAAGAATGAGCCGATGATGTTCTGCACGGCCAGGAATGAAAAGAGGATCGCGATCGACGGAACCGCCTGCTCGGCACCCGTGACGCCGGTGTAGCCGTCGGCCAGGAGCATCGACTTGAAGGCCGGCATCATGAAGGGGATCAGGACGAGGGGGATGACCGTCAGGATGAGCGTGGGTGCCGGGTCGGTGAGCTGCAGGCGGATGTTCAGGCGGGTCATAGCCCCGAGTTGCTTAAGCTGCGACATGGTCACTCTCCTTGATGATCTGCAGGTACGCGTTGTGCAGGCTCGCCTGCGTGATGCGCACGTCCGTCAGTCGCGCGCCTGAGAGGGCGGGCGAGGCCAAGGCCTCGCCGATCCGCGAACCCGGGTCGGCCTCGTCCCCGATGAGTTGGAGGCGCCTGTCGTCGGCGCTCCACCCGTCGATCGCGGGAACGCGGCGGTCGAACTCGAGGGTGACCTCGGCGCGCCCGTGGCTGGAAATGATCTCCTCGAGCGTGCCGCTCGCGACGAGGCGCCCCTCGTTCAGGACTGCGATGTCGGAGCCGAGCTCCTCGAATTCCGCCAGGTAGTGCGAGGTGTAGACGACGGCTGCACCCTCGTCGGCGAGCTGGCGGACCGCGCGCAGGATCTGGCTGCGCGCCTCCACGTCCGCTCCGACGGTCGGCTCGTCCATGAACACCAGGCGTGGGCGGTGCATGATCGCCATGCCCGCGTGGAGCCTGCGCTGCTGCCCGCCCGACAGGTGCGAGGCGCGCTGGTCGCTTTTCTCTGTGAGGCCGAGGAGATCCATCACCTCGCCAGCGCGCGAGGCGGCCTCGCGTCGGCCGAGTCCGTGCAGTTCGCCGAAGGCCGCGAGGTTCTGGGCGACGCTCAGGTCGGGGTAGATGCCCAGCTCCTGGGGCGCGTATCCGATCAGCCGTGCGGCGTCGGCGGAGGAGGGGCGGTGGCCGCAGATGTCGATACTTCCGGAGTCGGCGCGGCGCAGGCCGCACAGGATTGTGATGAGCGTGGACTTGCCTGCTCCGTTTCGTCCGAGCAGACCGAGGATCTGTCCGGGTTCGACGCGCAGGTCGACCCCGCGCAGCACCTCGTGAGTTCCGTAGCTCTTGCGGATTCCCCGGGCGTCCAGGGCTGGGGCATGTGGGTGTGACACGGTTTCTCTCCCATCGGTTAACGCTGTTAACTTTGTGTCGCAGATAAGGTTAACAGCGTTAACTTGCGTGTGCAAGCCGGTGCTACGCGCCGGGGAAAACTGCTGATTTACTGCGTTTTTCTGACAATCTGTCGCTGCGTGGGGGAGGGAAGCGGCCCTACACTGTCCACGCTAGGCGTGAAGGAGGACTGAAAGTGCCAGGTCTGGAAACCTACGACGCGATCATGCTGCTGTCCTACGGTGGCCCGAACGGCGAGGAGGACGTCCTGCCGTTCATGCGTAACGCGACGCGCGGTCGCGGAATCCCCGACGAGCGCCTGCTCCAGGTTGCCGCGCACTACAAGCGCTTCGGCGGGGTCTCGCCCATTAACGCCTGCAATCAGCGTCTGATCGCGGACTTGTCTGCCGAACTCGCTCGCCGCGGGCACGACATCCCCGTCGGGTGGGGAAACCGCAACTGGCACCCCTTTGTCACCGAAGGGCTCGACGAGCTCGCCCAGGCGGGCGCCCGTCGCATCCTCGTCCTGCCCACCTCCGCCTACGCCTCGTACTCGGGGTGTCGCCAGTACCGCGAAGACCTCGCCGAGGCCGCGGAGGCCCTGCGCGACAAGTGGGGGACGATCGCACTGGGCACCGAGGATAGCTCCGACAACCCCGACGCCGACATCATCCTGGACAAGGTTCGCCCCTACTATTCGACCCCCGGCATGGCGAGCGCGCAGATCGCATCCATCCGGCGCGCGTGGGCGGCCCTCGCGGCGCGTGGCGTTGACCCGGCTGGGATTCGCCTGATCTTCGTCACCCACTCCATCCCCGTGAGCATGGAGGCGGGGTCCTCGCCTTTCCCCTTCCGTCCCTCGATCGACGAGGCCGTGGCGGCCTCGGGCGGACGCGCCGAGCAGCAGGGGAGCGAGGCCTTGTCGGACGCGGGAACCCCCGCAACTGAAATCAGCTACGTTGCCCAGCACCACGCCCTCATTGAGGCGATCATGCCGGAGGTGCGCCGCGTCCTCGGCCGCGCGGATCTGGGCTACGACCTCGTCTATTGCTCGCGGTCCGGGCCCCCGCAGGCCCGCTGGCTCGAGCCCGATATCAACGATTTCCTCGAGGAGATCGCAGCCGACACAACGTCGCTGACCGGCACCGTCGTCGTCCCGATCGGGTTCATCTGCGACCACATGGAGGTCGTCTACGACCTCGACACCGAGGCGAAGGAAACCGCCGCGTGCCTGGGGATTCCCTACGAACGCGCCGACACGGTATCCACCGACCCGGGCTTCGTGTCCTCCCTTGTCGACGTGCTCGAAGAACGCGCGGCCCAGGCGCGAGGTGAGAATCCCTCGCCCGTCACCGTGACCGGCACCGGCCCCTTCCACACCGTCTGCCCGAGCGACTGCTGCCTCTCTCCGGCGCGCCCCGGGCACGCCTCGCCCTCCGGCGCCGGTGGGCATCCCGGCGCCGCACCCACCCCTCATGCATCCGGCGCGCCCAGCCGAGCCGCCGGTCAACCAGCCCCGACCCAGGAGGACTCCATGTCTACCCCGCATCCCCATGCCGTCGTGCCGCCCGAGCAGAACCCGGAAAATCCGGGACATCCCGCAGGAGTGCCGGACCGCGTCGGTGAGCACGCCGCGCGCCACCAGGCCCGCCACGCGGGTACCGAGGCGACGCCCCACTCGCACGCCGCTCACGCCCGCGTCACCGACCCGCGCGACGCGACGGACGTCGACTTCGACGAGGTCAACAACAAGCAGCACTACGCCCTCTACTCCGTGTTCGCGCTCGGTGAGTCACTGCCCACCGACGATGGCGAGCGTGGCCGCATCGTCGCCGAATCCCTGGACTACGTGAAGGGAGCGGGCGCAGAAATCCGCGGCTTCTACGACGTCTCGGGCTTCCGCGCCGAGGCGGACCTGATGGTGTGGTGGCTCGACGACGACCCGGAGGTCCTGCAGGATGCCTACCACCGCCTGCGCGCGTCGGCGCTGGGCAAGTTCCTGGACCCGGTGTGGTCCTGCATGGGCCTGCACACCCCCGCCGAGTTCAACAAGCGCCACATTCCCGCCTGCTTCGGCGGCGTCGCCCCCCGCGACTGGGCGATGGTCTACCCCTTCGTGCGCTCCTACGACTGGTACCTGAAGGCCTCCGAAGATCGTGCCCGCATCATGGCCGAACACGGCCGCAACGGCTTCGCGCAGTACCCGGACGTCAAGGGCTCGACCCTGTCGGCCTTCGGCTTCTCCGACTACGAGTGGGTGCTCGCGTTCGAGGCCGATACCCTCGACCGTCTCGAGGGCGTCATGCACGCCCAGCGTTACACCGAGGCGCGCCTCTACGTGCGTGAGGACACCCCGTTCTTCACGGGTCCGCGCGTGAGCCTCGGCCAGTGGGCGGAGCGTCAGCCCCGCGCATAAGATCCCCTGATCTGCAAGCCAGCCCCGGCCTCGTCCCTGAGAAAAGGAACGAGGTCGGGGCTGCGTGTGTCGCGCTCACGTTGCGTGCGCGGCGCGCCCTACTTGCCCGGGAAAAGCAGCGGTAGGTTGTGCTCGACCTGGTTGGCGATCGAGGTCATTGAGTGGGTTTCGCCGTAGTCGATCCACAGCTGCATGCTGTCCTCGGTCATGAGGTCGGGATAGTCTTCGCGGAGCTCATCAATCTGCGGGGTCATATCCCACAGGGCAGGGTCCTCCGAGCCGACCGACGCGAGAATGAGGAAGTCTCGTGGCCCGTAGTGGGCGCGTTCGACGTCGGCGGTCACCAGCTCGGCGATGCGCGGGGAGTCAGCGTCCTCCTCGCGCCCGATCCACGACTCGCCAGCCATCGGCATGTACCCGTAGAAGTACTGCGGACGCAAAGCAAAAACATCCCACGTGGTCGTCGCGCCCATCGAGAAACCGCCGAACGCGCGGTGCTTGCGTGAGGCCCGCAGTGACTGGTCGGAAGTATCCCCGCGTGCAAACGTCGTGTAGCGAGACTCGACCGTGTCGATCAGTGTATCGATCTCGCTCGTCGCAAAGAAAAGATTAAGGGTGTAGTCCTCCTCGTAGTCATCCGTCGCGAAGGACCGATCCGGATAGTAGGTCGCGAAAACGACCAACGTCGGTGCAGCCTTGCTGGCGGTCTCCAGCTCGTCGACGACGGGTGAAACACCGTCAGCCAGACCGGCGGCGTTCCCCCACCAGCCGTGCGTCAGATAGAGGACGTTCGCGGGTGTGTCCGAGGCGTAGGACGCGGGAACGTACACGTAGGCCTGCTTGGTGTAAGTCGTCCCCTCGTAGCTCTGCTCGTAGGTGATCGTGTCGATCGTGCCGTGCAGAGACTTGGCCGTGTCCATGAGTGAGGCGACGCCCTCGGGCAAGGGATCCTCGTCCTCTTCATAGGCAATGGCCGTGGGGTCTTTCTGTCTGTTGCCCGAACGATTGAGCGCGAACGACGTGACCCCCACGAGGGCGAGCAGGCACAGCGCGACGATGGCGGTGATGCGGAACCTATTGGTTTGCCGTACGAGTCGTGTTGTCACTGGCTGCGCCTCAGCCCGTTCGTCGTCATGCGTTCAGCTGTCCTCATGCGCTCCACTGTATGCCCGCCGGCTGCGTCGCTACCAATCGGTGTGGCCCTTCCCGCTGTCATTACCCCTTGTCGTCCCCTTATTGTCCCCCTGTCGTTTCGCCTGAACCTCGCACGTCCTTCCCCACCAATTTCGCACGTAATTCCCCCGTCAATCTTTCAGAGTTTGAATTGTGATCGTTGAAATTCCAGGGTTTGTGGAGGATGGGTAAAAGGAACGGCCGGGGAATTACGTGCGGAATTTGGGGTGTGTCCGTTATTTTGGGGACGATCTGGCGCCTTGCGTGCGCCCGTGTGTGACCTCCGAGGCCTCGGAGGTCGTGCGCCTGCGGGATAGGCATACCCTGGAGGCATGACACCCGAGATCACCGATCCAGCTGTTCGTGCAATTGCCGAGGAGATTGCCGCAGACCCGGCCAACGCCTCGTACACTAAGCGAGGCGTGGAGCCCCTGTTCTACGCGGGCCCCGAGTGTCGCATCATGATTGTCGGCCAGGCACCCGGGCGGGTCGCCGAGGAAACAGGCATCGTGTGGAACGACCGCAGCGGCGACCGGTTGCGCGACTGGATGGGCATCGACCGCGACGCGTTCTATCACTCGGGCAAGCTCGCGATTGTCCCCATGGACTTCTACTTCCCGGGCACGGGCAAGAGCGGCGACCTGGCGCCGCGCAAGGACTTCGCCGACAAGTGGCACCCGCGCCTGCTCGAGCTCATGCCGCACCTGGAGATGACGATCCTCGTCGGCGCGTACGCGACCAGGCGCTACCTGGACCTGAAGTCCTCGGCCTCCCTGACGGACGTTGTGCGCGACTACAAGCACTACCTGCCCACATACTTCCCGCTGGTCCACCCCTCGCCGCGCAACCAAATGTGGATGAAGAAGAACCCCTGGTTTGCCGCCGACGTGCTGCCCGACCTGAAAGCGCGTGTTGCCTCCCTGCTCGCCTGACGAGGCCGGTGTGCAGCGCGTGGTGCACACTGGAACGCATGGACGATCTGCGCATTCCCGCCAGGCCCGGCTGCCCGCGCGGCCTCGTCGTGCCCGCGGGGGAGCTGATCGAGCGCTTTTCACATGCGTCGGGCCCCGGCGGCCAGGGCGTCAATACGGCAGACTCGCGCGTGCAGCTCAGCCTGGACCTCGCTGCGACAGTCGCGCTGAATGACAAGCAACGCGAGCGCGCCATGTCCGTTCTCGGGGATCGCCTGAGTGGAACCGTCCTCACCATCACCGCCGCCGAGCATCGCTCCCAGCGTCGCAACCGCGCCGCCGCGCGCGAGCGCCTCGCGAACGTCCTGCGGACGGCGCTCACCCCGCCCACGCCTCGTCGCGCGACGAAGCCGACGCGGGGGTCGAAGCTGCGCCGCATGGTCGACAAGAAGAAGCGCTCGGAGGTCAAGGCGCGCAGGCGCCGCCCCGACGCGGACTGAGAAGGCGGCTCGCGAGAACGAGGCCGGGTCGGCTACGCCCACGCGCTCCCGTCGGTGCGCCAGCCGATAAACACCCAGGTGACGGGAAGCTTGTAGTTGAGGACCCACTGGTCCTCGCTCTCGCCCGAGGTGCCGGTTGCGGCCTCGCGCACGAAGTGTTGGGCGGCGTAGGCGTCGAAGAGACGTTGCTCGCGGTCGGTGAATGGCTCGACGCCCGCCAGGCGACGAAGGTCGGCGCGGGCCTCGTCGAAGGAAGAAAAAAGCATCGGGCGGAAGGTTCGTGTGGTCGCGAAAATCGGCTTGCGTCCCAGGGCAGCAAGAGCTCGCGTCACGTCGCGGACGATGCGCGGTGGGTGTGCGGCGCGTCCCAGGTAGGTGAGGAGGCGCGGGTCGCGAGAGGGGAGGGGACTGCCCGGCACGACGACGGCCGCGCGTGAGCCTGCCGCCGCGTCGAGCTTGCGCACGGCGGAGAAGATATCCCCGCTCATGAGGGAGCGCGAGGCGAATGCGGCGTCGACGCTGTTTGGCCCGAATCCTTTAGCCTCCCAGTCGTCCTCCCAGGCGAGCAGGTGGGAGGTGATCGGCAGGTTCTCGGCTGCCGCGCGCTCGTCGAGGATCGCAAGCATGGCCTTGGCGAAGTCGCAGCCGTGGACGCGGTGCCCCGCGCGGGCCAGGGGGACGGCGAGCGTGCCCGTCGCGCACCCCATGTCGAGCACTTCGTCGCCCGCCTCGAGCGCGAGCAGATCCAGGAGCCAGCGCTCGTAGTCACCGGTCGCGTTGCGTGTGAACGTCGCGGCCCGCTTGTTCCAGTAGGCCTGCGAATCGCGGTTGATTGTGCTGTTCTGTTCCGACATGAGGGGCCCTTCGCTGCGCCATGAGTGCATGCTTTACTAGGTGTATTGCATGTATAATGACATACATAAGGAGGTTTTCGCATGGCAACTGTGAATTTTAGTGTACGCATGGATGCGGATCTCAAGCGTGAGGTCGAAGCGATCTACGCGGAACTCGGCATGAATCTGACGTCTGCTGTGAACGCTTTCCTACGCCAGAGCGTGCGGGTGGGTGGAATGCCTTTCGATCTGCGTTTGAATGAGCAGCAGCGCGAGACGGTCTTGGCGATGTTGGAAGCGGAGCAGCTAGCCTCCGATCCTGCTGTCGAGGCTCTGAACGTTGAAGACGCTCTGGCGGAGTTGAAGCGCTAATGACTCTGAAAGTCGTTTGGACAACGAAGTTTAAGCGCGACTACAAGCGCGCGATGAAGCGCGGGCTCGACATCAATCGTCTGGACCAAGTTATCCGAACGCTGGCAGCTGGCGAGGAACTCGCTATCTCGCACCGAGATCATGCTCTCGGGGGCGAGTGGCGGGGGCATCGTGAGTGTCATGTTCAGCCTGATTGGCTGCTGATCTATTACGTGGATGGCGAGCGCCTGGTTTTGACGTTGACGCGGACGGGAACCCACGCGGACCTGTTTGGACTCTAGTCGTGATGCCACGTGGAATAATGGTCCAATGACTTTTTCTTCGACGCTGCCGAATTTCTCCAGCGACTACCAGGAGGGCGCGCACGCCCGGGTGCTTGATGCCCTCGTCGCTACCAACATGGAGCAGTCCAGCGGCTACGGTACCGACGAGCACTGTGAGCGTGCCCGCGACCTGATTCGAGAGGCCTGCCAGGCGCCCGACGCCGACGTGTACTTCCTGGTCGGCGGCACGCAGACGAACGCGACCGTCATCGACGCGATCCTCCTGCCCTGGCAGGGCGTCATCGCGCCCAACACCGGCCACATCAACATGCACGAGGCCGGCATCGTCGAGCGCGGCGGCCACAAGATCCTCGACACCCCCGCCGTTGACGGCAAGATCAACGCGGCTGACGTCGAACGCATCTGCGCAGCGTGGGAGGGCGACGGTGCGCGTGACCACATGATCGCCCCCGCCCTCGTCTATATTTCGCAGCCCACCGAGTACGGCACCCTCTACTCCCTGCGCGAGCTTGAGGAGCTCTCGGCTGTGTGTCGCAAGCGCGACCTCAAGCTTTTCGTGGACGGCGCGCGCCTCGCCTATGCGCTGGCCTCGCCCGCCAATGATGTGAGCTTGGCCGACCTGGCGCGCCTGACCGACGTGTTCTACATCGGCGGCACCAAGTGTGGAACGCTCTTCGGCGAGGCCGTGGTGATCCCCGAGCGCGGGTCGATCCGTCAGTTTGTCACCCATATGAAGCAGCATGGTGCGCTCATGGCGAAGGGGCGCCTCCTGGGCGTGCAGTTCGAGGCGCTTTTCGAGGACGGTCTCTACCTGACGATCGGCGAACCCGCCGTCGAGGCGACCACGCGCATTCGCGAGGCCCTCAAGCGTGCGGGCTACGTGGTCACCATGGATTCGCCGACGAACCTGACGTTTGTGGCCCTCGACCAGGCCGGGCATGAGCGCCTGTCGGACAAGGTGCGCTACGGCATCTGGGAAACCCTGCCCGATGGCCGCTACCTGGCGCGCATCGGCACGTCCTGGGCCACGCCCGAGGAGGACGTGGTCGCCTTCGAGGAGGCTCTGGCCCGGTAAGGGCAGTACTTATGTATTCCCTGGGTGGAGTGCACCCTTATAATCATCATTATGCTGTCAGTCTGATAGCATAATGATATTTATATGCTGTTGTGGAGGTGTTGTATGGCAACTGCTATGGTGACCGTTCGACTCGATGCTGAGGATAAGGCTGCGATGGAGCGCGCCTGTAAAGAAATGGGGCTCTCCATGAATACTGCTTTCACGATCTTTGCGAAGAAGGTGGCGCGGGAGCAGCGGATTCCCTTTGTTCTGGAGGTTGGTGGCTTTTACTCGCGCGCCAACCTTGCTCACCTTGATCGCGGTATCGCGGAGCTGGAGGCTGGGCGTGGTATCTCGCGAGAGCTGAACGGGGATCGCTAGCTGGCAAACCGACGGCCGTCCAGTGGGCGGGCCGGGTGGATTGGGAGCCTCGGGTCGGGATAGCCTGGGTGCATGAGAGTCGCCGAGCAGACGAACGGCTTTTCCGCCCTGACCGCCTCGCGTCGCTCGATGCGCGCCTTTACGGACCGGGAGATCCCCGCCGAGGTCCTCGACGCGATCCTCGCCGACGCGACGGCCGCGCCGTCCTGGTCCAACACGCGTGCTTTCCGCGTCGCCCTGGCCATGGGTGAGCGCGCGCAGCGCCTGCGCGAACACTACGGCCGCCTCTTCGACGAGGAGATCGCCGCCCACGCCCGCAAGGCCGAGGACCCCACCATTGAAATCCCCGTGCCCGACGGTGATTTCCCGGTGCGCAAGCGCTACCCGGACGAGGTGCGACCCGCCCAGATCGAGGTCGCAAAGCTCCTTTACGGCATCCACGGCATCGAGCGCGCCGATATTGAGGGGCGCAACCGTGTTGCCCGCCGCAACGTCACGGCCTTCGACGCGCCCGTCATGGGCTTCGTCTTCGTCGACGAGGACATGCTCCCGTGGAGCGCCATGGACGCCGGCCTCATGCTCCAGACCCTGTTCCTGTC
>CALISI010000021.1 GCA_938041695.1 uncultured Actinomyces sp. | reverse complement strand
AGGCAGAGACCGGCGAAACGCTGACGACCTTGCGATCGCGCTTGCGGCCGAACTCGACCGCGCCGGCGCGCAGGGCGAACAGGGTGTCATCCTTGCCACGGCCAACGCCGTCACCAGGGTGGAAGTGGGTGCCGCGCTGACGGACGATGATCTCACCAGCGTTGACCAGCTGGCCGCCGTAGCGCTTCACGCCGAGGCGCTGCGCGTTCGAATCGCGACCGTTACGGGAGGAACCAAGGCCCTTCTTATGTGCCATCAGTTGCTACTTTCTGCTCGTGGGAACGTCGGGTTCAGGCGATCTCGGTGATCTTGACGACCGACATCTTCTGACGGTGTCCCTGGCGCTTGCGGTAGCCCGACTTGTTCTTGTACTTAATGATGGAAATCTTGGGGCCCTTGGCCGAGTCAACAACCTCAGCCTTGACGGAAACCTTGCCCAGCTTGGCTGCGTCAACGGTGATGGCGTCGCCATCCACCAGCATCAGCGGCTGGAGCTCAATGCTCGAACCGATTTCTTCTGCCAGCTTGTCGACGACGACGACGTCACCGACGGACACCTTTTCCTGCCGGCCGCCAGCCTTGACGATCGCGTAGACCACGTTGGAGCTCATCTCTTCTCGTATTCGTAACCGGAATCGCGCCTCGAAACTGCCGAGGACTTGTCTCATTGTCATGATTCCGTTGGCACTTGTTGCGCCGACGATCAAATTTAGCCGATTCGCACGCCGGAATGCAAGCCGGCACGGTCACGGGCGGGCGTGAAGTGCTGTGCGATTCCACACCCTGCGCTCGGGGAAGGGCGATCAGCCCCTCCCCCGGCGCATCAGCGCTATCCGGCGTCGACGATACCGGTCGAGGCGGCGCGACGACGACGCTTGACGCGGGGCTGATCGCTCGCCTCCGGAAGCGTAATGTCCTCAGTCGAACGAACCGGTGCCGCCGGGGCACTGGTCTCGGCACGCGTGGGCAGGTCGACGACGATGGGTGCCGGGGCCGCATCGGGCTCGACGACACCGGTCGAGACAGCAGCGCGACGCCTGCGAGTCTTACGCGGTGCGGCGGGTGCCTGCTCGTAAGCCTGCTCAACCACCGACACGCCAAGCGACGCGGCGGCCTGTGTCTTGTCCGCCTGCGCTTCGGAAGCCGCCGCCGGTTCTTCGGGAACGGCCGTTTGCGCTGTGGCGCGGCGACGAGTCTTCGTCGCTGCTGGGGCCTCGGCAGGTTCGCTCGACGTGGCCGTCACCGCCTTGCGGGACGCACGGCGTCGGGTCGCCGGAGCCTTCTCTCGATGCTCAGGCATCTGGATCTCCGACGCGTCCTTCACGGGCACTGCCGGTTCGCTGGAACGCTCGACCGGCTCAGGCAGCTCGATGTGCACAGGAAGCTCGGGCAGCGGAGCAGATTCGGCGACGCGGCGGCGACGACGAGGACGCTTGGTGGCAGCCTCCTCAGCCTGCTCAACGAGCGGCTTGGGCACGATGGACTCAGCAGAGGCCTCGGCACTGTCGCCCGTCGACGCTGCCTGCTCGTCGACCGCCGACTCAGGCTCTTGAGCCTCGGCGGTAGCGGTACGCGAACGACGCTTCTTCGCAGGAGCGCTATCCTCGGCCGCGCTCTCCTCTTCTTCCTTGCGCGTGGACGCAGCGGCGATTGCGCTCAGCGCTTCCTTGGCGCGCTCATGATCGGCGTCATCCTCGATGCGACGAGGCTCAGCCTTCTTCTGCTGCTTCTTCGACCCCTTCGAACCCTTCGAGGACTGCTCAGCGCCGGAGGTCTCCACCGGGTGATGATGAACGATGAAGCCGCGGCCTTCGCAGGCCTCACACGGGGAGGAGAAGGCCTCGACAAGGCCCTCACCCACACGCTTGCGGGTCATCTGCACGAGACCCAGCGACGTAATCTCAGTGACCTGGTGACGCGTACGGTCGCGTCCCAGGCACTCGACAAGGCGGCGCAGCACGAGGTCGCGGTTGGATTCGAGGACCATGTCAACGAAGTCGATGATGACGATGCCACCAATGTCGCGCAGACGCAGCTGGCGCACGATCTCTTCGGCAGCCTCGAGGTTGTTACGGGTCACCGTTTCCTCAAGCGTGCCGCCGGCGCCGATGAACTTGCCAGTGTTGACGTCGATGACGGTCATGGCCTCGGTGCGGTCGATGATCAGGGTGCCACCCGAGGGCAGCCACACCTTGCGATCCATGCCCTTGGCGAGCTGCTCGTCGATGCGGTGCGCATGGAAGACATCCTCCGTACCCACCCACTGCTCGACGCGGTCGGACAGCTCAGGGCTAAGCTCGTCGACGTATTCCTTGACGGTCGCGTAGGTGTCGCGGCCCTCAATGACGAGCTTGGAGAAGTCCTCATTGAAGATGTCGCGCACGACGCGCACGGCTAGCTCGGGCTCGCCGCGCAGTAGCGTCGGGGCACTCTTCGTGTTGGTGCGCTTCTTCTCAATGTCCTCCCACTGACGGGTCAGGCGCGCAACATCGTCGCGAATCTGCTCCTCCGTCGCACCTTCTGCCGCGGTGCGCACGATGACTCCCGATCCCGAGGGAACGACAGACTTGAGGATCTTCTTCAGGCGAGCACGCTCCTTGTCCGGGAGCTTGCGGGAGATGCCCATCATGGAGCCACCGGGGATAAGCACCAGGTAGCGGCCAGCGAGCGTGATCTGGGAGGTCAGACGCGCACCCTTGTGCCCGATCGGATCCTTCGTCACCTGAACGAGGACCGGATCGCCCGACTTCAGAGCGGCCTCGATACGACGAGGCTTGCCTTCCATGCCGACGGCATCCCAGTTCACCTCGCCCGCGTAGAGCACTGCGTTGCGCCCGCGGCCGACGTCCACGAATGCGGCCTCCATCGAGGGAAGGACATTCTGCACGCGGCCCAGGTAGATGTTGCCGACCATCGAAGACTGCGTACGACGCGCGACGTAGTGCTCGACGAGCAGGCCATCTTCAAGGATCGCGATCTGGTCGAGGCCGTCCTGGTCACGGATCACCATCGTGCGTTCGACAGATTCACGGCGCGCCAGAAACTCGGACTCAGAGATCGAGTGGCGACGGCGTCCCTCACGGCGCCCCTCACGGCGACGCATCTTCTTCGCCTCCAGGCGAGTGGATCCCTTCAGGGCCTGGACCTGGTCCGCGGGATCGCCGCCTTCATCGGATGCCGAAGAGGACGAACGGGCGCGACGACGACGGCGACGGCGGGTAGAGGAATCTTCCTCATCAGTCGACTCTGCTTCCTGAGCGGGCGCGCTGGCCCCCTCAGTATCTTCTGGCGCAGGGGCCGACGCCTCGTCCGCCTTCTTCGAACGACGGCGGCGACGGGTCTTGGGCTCAGCCTGCGTATCGTCAGGCTGCGTCTCAGCGGCAGGAGCCTCAGACACGTCGGCCTCAACATCTTCCGCGGCCTTCTTGGAACGACGACGACGCTTGGGGGTTGCCTCTTCGCGAGGAGCCGACTCTTCGTCTGATGCGGCGGACTTGCGGCGACGCTTGGGTTCAGGCTCGTCAACAATTGTGGGAGGGGCAACCTCGGGGGCTGCCTGGAAAACGGGGGCCTGGAACAGCAGCGAGGCGGCGGGCGCCACGGGGGTCGATTCGGTTGTCACGATTCTCCAATGGTGGGCGCGCGCCCCGTGCCTGGACGCACCCTTTTTCATCGCCCTCAAGGGGCGGAAACCTAGTGGAGCGCAGTTGCGCAGCGGCCGGCGGCAATAAATACGTCATCGCTCGGCTCTCGTCGCGAGGGCACTCCCGCGACATCCATTCACCTCTATTGTCGCACAATACGACGCCCCATTAATGGCAGGGTGACCAGAACAACGCGAGCATCCTGACAATCTCACGGATAAACCCGTAAAAAATAATCGGACACATATGTCACAAAACCGCCTCGGAACCAGCATTTCACCCGAGCTTCGAGACACTTTTAGACTACATTGACATTAGCCCGTGACGTAGGTCCTAGGATCCACCGCCACGGGACATTCGACCCTGATCCCAACACGAGAAGGTCCCATCATGACCCTCGCGCAAACAGCGCTCGACGCGGTCACCGTCGGACGATGGCAGTTCGGTATTACGACCGTCTACCACTTTGTCCTCGTGCCGCTGACGATCGGCCTGTCCCTGCTGGTTGCCATCATGCAGACCGCGTGGCACCGCACCGGCAAGGAATACTGGCTGCAAGCAACCCGCTTCTTTGGCAAGCTCCTCCTCATCAACTTCGCCCTCGGCGTCGCCACCGGCATCGTCCAGGAGTTCCAGTTCGGTATGAACTGGTCCGAATACTCCCGCTTCGTTGGCGACATCTTCGGCGCTCCCCTGGCCGTTGAGGCGCTCCTCGCTTTCTTCCTCGAGTCCACCTTCCTGGGCCTGTGGATCTTCGGCTGGGGCAGACTCTCCAAGCGCATGCACCTGCTGACAATCTGGTGCGTCGCCCTGGGCACCATGTTCTCCGCGGCCTGGATCCTCGCGGCCAACGCCTGGATGCAGCACCCCGTCGGCGCCCGCTTCAACCCCGAGACCGGCCGCGCTGAACTCGATGGTGTGAGCGGCTTCCTGGAGCTGATCACCTCGGGTGTGTACCTGAGCGAGTACGCCCACGTCATCACCTCCGCATGGCTGGTCGCCGGCTCCTTCGTCGCCGGCATCTCCATCTGGTGGATGGTGCGCACCGCGCGCGAAGGTTCCGACGAGGCCATGGCTCAGTCGCGCAACATCTGGCGTCCGATCGCCCGCTTCGGCCTGACCGCCGTTCTCATCGGCGGCCTCGGCACCGCAGCCTCCGGCCACATCCAGGGCCAGGAGATGGTGGAGGTCCAGCCGATGAAGATGGCAGCTGCCGAGGGCATCTGCGTCGACACCGAGGGCGCGGCATTCACCGTCGCCCAGTTCGGCTCCTGCCCCCTCGGGGAGGATGGCACGCAGCCGACCCAGTTCATCAAGGTTCCTGGCGTCGCCTCCTTCATGTCGCACAACTCCTTCACCGCCACCTCTGAGGGCGTCGCAGACGTCCAGGCTCGCATGGTGGAGCTGCTCAACTCCGACCCGAACTTCACCGCCAAGTACGGCGACGCCTCGCAGTACGACTTCCGTCCTCCGCAGATGGTCGCCTTCTGGTCCTTCCGCTTCATGATCGGCCTGGGCATGCTGGCCTTCCTGCTGGCAGCGTGGGGCCTGTGGGCTACCCGCGGCGGCCGCACCTCGTCGAACAAGTGGCTGAGCGTCATGGGCCTCGTGAACCTGCCCCTGCCGTTCGCTGCCGCTTCCTTCGGCTGGATCTTCACCGAGATGGGCCGTCAGCCGTGGGTTGTCGTTCCGAACCTGCAGGCCCTGTCCATGGGCTCTGACCTCGGCTCCGTCAACATGATGACCGAGATGGGCATCTCGCCCAACGTCCCGGCTGGCCAGGTGCTCGCCTCGCTCATCCTGTTCACCCTCCTGTACGGCGTTCTCGGCGTCATGTGGTACATCCTCATGAAGCGCTACGCCGTTGAGGGCATCCACTCGCCCAAGGCCCAGGCGGCTGAGGACGAAACTCCGACCGACCTGTCCTTCGGCTACTGAGAGGAACACCGATCATGACTCTGTCTCTCCTGTGGTTCGTTCTCATCGCCGTTCTGTGGACGGTCTATCTGATTCTCGAGGGCTTCGACTTCGGTGTCGGCATGCTCCTCCCCTTCGTCGCCAAGGGCGACCGTGAGCGCACCCAGACCGTGCGCACGATCGGCCCTCACTGGGACGGTAACGAGGTCTGGCTGCTCACCGCCGGTGGCGCTACCTTCGCTGCGTTCCCCGAGTGGTACGCGACCATGTTCTCGGGCATGTACCTCGCTCTGTTCCTGATTCTCGTCTGCCTGATCATCCGCGTCATGGCCCTCGAGTGGCGTTCGAAGGTCGCCACCGAGAAGTGGCGTCACGCGTGGGACTGGACGCACACGATCAGCGCGTGGCTCGTTCCGATCCTGCTGGGCGTTGCCTTCGCTAACTTCGTGCAGGGCATGAAGATCGAGGTCGTCGACGTTGCTACTGGCACCGTCATCGACCCAACTCTGGTGGATCAGTCCCTCGCGGGCGCGACCCACCAGCTCACCGGTGGCTTCTTCTCGCTGCTGACCCCCTACACGATCCTGGGCGGCCTGGCTGTCATGGCCGTGTGCCTGGCTCACGGCGCTCAGTTCCTGGCCCTGAAGACGACGGGCGAGGTGCGCGACCGCGCCAACGCGATCGCCGCTCCTGCGACGATTGCCGCGACCGTCCTGGCCGCCGCCTGGCTGGTCTGGGGTCAGTTCGCCTACACGACGAACGTCCTCGCGTGGATCCCGCTCGTGGTCGCCGCGCTCGCGATCATCGCCTCGACCGCTCTGTCTCAGGCGTCGCTGCGTCGTGAAGGCTGGTCCTTCGTGGCCTCCTCCGTCGCAATCGCCGGCGCTGTCGCGTGGGTCTTCTCCTCGATGGCCCCCGCGGTTCAGAAGTCGTCGATCAACCCGGCGTACTCGCTGACGATCGATCAGGCCTCGTCGACGACCGCAACGCTGACCGTGATGACGATCGTCACGGTTTGCCTGCTGCCGATCGTCCTGGTCTACGTCTTCTGGTCCTACTGGATGTTCCGCGCTCGCGTGGGCGCCGAGGACGTCGAGACGCAGACGGGTCTGCTCCTCAAGAAGGTTCGCGTCGGCGAGAACTTCCTCGCTGGCTGACCTCCTCGCCGATAGATGCGCCCGGTCCTTCACGCAGGGGCCGGGCGCATTCGTCTACGCCGTGCAGTCAGGGCCGGGGACCTTTGGCCCATGACGAGGCTTTTTCAGGCACAATAGATACGTGCGTCCCTTTGATCCTCGTTTGTTGCGTCATGCCCGCTCAGC
Organism: uncultured Actinomyces sp.; assembly: GCA_938041695.1. Classification (GTDB taxonomy): domain Bacteria; phylum Actinomycetota; class Actinomycetes; order Actinomycetales; family Actinomycetaceae; genus Pauljensenia. The sequence continues at coordinate 16,838 of CALISI010000021.1, read as the reverse complement.
CCGTGGGCCCATCGCATTGACAGCCCTTCTGGGAACGATCACGGCATTGCTCGTGCTCGCCCAAGCGTTGCTCATTTCCGCAGCCCTCTCCCCCGTCGTCTCGGGCAGCGCAACCCTGCGCGACGTCCTCCCTATCATCGGTGGCATCGCAGCTGTCTTTGTATGCCGAGCACTTGTCGTCGCAGCTCGCGAGGCCGTCAGTACGCGCGCGGCGGCAGCAGCAGTGTCCGAGCTGCGCGGACGCGTCGTCGACGCAAGCATTGCTCTCGGCCCGCGTTGGCGGGCGACAAACGGCGCCGAAACAACGACGCTACTGTCGACCGGCCTGGAGGATCTGCGCCCCTACTTTGTCTCTTTCCTGCCTCAGCTGGTTCTCGTCTGCACCGTGACTCCGGCAGCCCTTGGCGTCATTCTTCTCCTCGACTTCTGGTCGGCCCTTATCGCGCTCCTCGTTATCCCGCTCATCCCGATTTTCATGATCCTCATTGGGCGCTTCACGCAGGCAGCCTCGGAGGACAAGCTCGCGTCGATGAAGCGCCTAACAGCCCAGCTCCTCGACCTCATGTCCGGACTGCCGACGCTGCGGGCCCTCGGACGGGAAAAGGCCCCGCGCACCCATCTGAGGGCTCTTGGAGCCGCAAACACGAAGGCCACGATGGCCACCCTGCGCGTTGCTTTCCTCTCGGGCGGCGTCCTGGAATTCCTCACGACCCTGTCGGTGGCTCTTGTCGCCGTCGAGATCGGCATGCGCCTCGTGTTCGGTCACATCTCTCTGTTCCACGGCCTCGCCGTCATCATGCTGGCACCCGAAGTCTTCGAGCCTCTGCGTCAGGTCGGCGCCCAGTTCCACGCCTCCGCAAACGGCGTCACGGCCTCGCGCGCAGCCTTCGACATCATCGAAGAGGCTGAGTCGATCGACTCCCCAGGTGCCGCGACCTGCCCCGACCTCTCTTCCACGCAGATCGTGCTGGACGGTGTCGGCGTGCGTGCACGCGGCGCCTGGGCCCCAGCCCCGACCTCGGGCATCATCGCTCCCGGTATCGTGACCGCGTTGTCCGGCCCCTCGGGTGCCGGAAAGTCGACAATCGTCGCCTGCCTGCTGGCCGATATGACCCCGGATGCGGGTCGCATCATCCTGCGCCAGACTGCCCCGGCCTCCAACGACGAGGGTGTTGCACTGTCAGACATCGATCCCGCCTCCTGGCGCGATCAGATCTCCTGGGTTCCCCAGTCCCCCACCCTCGTGCCGGGGACAATCCTGGACAACATGGGCGACCTACCCCTTGAGGACCTGGAGACTGCAGCAGCGGATACCGGCTTTGACAGCGTCCTGGCCACTACTCCCGACGGGTGGAAGACCATGATCGGCACGGGCGGTGTTGGCCTGTCCGTTGGCCAGCGCCAGCGCCTGGCCCTGACGCGTGCCCTCGCAGCGCACTCCCAGCTCGTCATCCTGGATGAACCGACAGCCCACCTCGATGCTCTCAGCGAGGAGACCGTCGTGCGCGCTATCGACGACATGCGCCGCGAGGGACGCACCGTCATCGTCATCGCCCACCGCGCGGCCATGATGGAAGCCGCCGACGCCGTCATCGACGTGCTCTCCACCGCCGACGAGGAGGCACACGCATGAGTCTCTTCCTGACCCGCTCTGAGTCGGCCGCGCTGCGCCGCTGCATCTCCATGCTGCAGGTGTCGCGCTCCGGGTTTGCTCTCTCGCTGCTCCTCGGTGTCACGGCCCTCGGATCGGCCATCGCGCTCGGCGGCACCGCCGCATGGCTGATTGCTCGCGCATCCCAGCAGCCACCCGTCCTGTATCTGACCGTCGCCGCCACCGCGGTGCGACTGTTTGGCGTCTCGCGCGCCCTTGCACGCTACCTCTCCCGTCTCGCCTCGCACAAGGTCGCATTGGCGGGCATGGACGCGCTGCGCGGTAACCTCTACGATCGACTGTCCGAGGCCCCGACGGCAACGCTGACGACGCTGCGACGCGGCGACCTCATGACACGCGCCGGCTCAGACGTCGACGAGGTGGGAAACGTCGTCGTCAAGACGCTGCTCCCCTCCCTTGTTGCTGCCATCGTGGGCGTAGGAACGGTTGGCGTCGTCACTATCATTTCTCCGGCCGCGGGAGCGATCCTCGCCTGCGCGCTCATCGTCTCCGGCATCGTGGCGCCCGCGCTGATCGCGCGATCGGTTCGACTCGCCGAATCGCAGGGGGCACAGGCCCGCACCGACATTGCCGCCACCACACTCGCGGTGCTGGAGGGCGCCACCGAGCTGTCACTGGCGGGTACTCTCGACCACGCGAAGCACTCTCTCGCTAGCTCCGAGAGCCACCTGTCCGCCGCTCTGGCCCGCTCGGCGCGCCTGTCTGCGCTGGCTCGAGGCCTCGACGTGTGCGCGATGGGCGCAGCCGTCATCGGCGCCCTGCTGATCGGCATTCCCCAGACCACGTCGGGTGCCCTCGCTCAGGTGCTCCTCGCCGTCATCGTCCTTGTCCCGCTGTCGTCCTTCGAGGGAGTCGCTGAGTTAGCCCCCGCCGCTGCGCAGTTGGTGCGAAGCGCCCAGGCTGCGACCCGCATCTGCGCCCTCCTGGACGACGAGGTACCCACCAAACCCCGCGACATCCCGGAGGGTCCAACCGTTATCGAGGCACGCGACCTGTCCATCGGCTGGCCGGGTGGTCCGACGCTGGCCACCGGCATCTCGCTCACGCTGCGTCCTGGTTCTTCCCTGGCCATCGTGGGAGCCTCCGGCATCGGGAAGACCACGCTGCTGGCGACGCTCACGGGCGTGATCCCGCCCAAGTCTGGATCCGCTCTCATTAACGGTGTCCCCGCGTGGGGAGCGAACCGCGATCAGCTCACCGACCACATCACGATGACGGCCGAGGACGCCCACGTCTTCGCGACCACCATCTACGAGAACCTGCGCGTCGCCCGCGCATCGCTCACCCGCGACGAGGCCTCGGAGCTGCTCTCGCGGGCAGGCCTCGATGAATGGGTCGAGTCTCTGCCTGACGGGATCGACACGGTCATCGGCTCCGGTGGAACGACGGTGTCGGGAGGCGAGCGTCGCCGCCTGCTCATGGCTCGCGCCCTTGCGGCTCCCGCTCCTATCCTGGCGATCGATGAGGCATCCGAACACCTCGACGCCGCCACCGCGGACCGCCTCATGGAAACGCTCCTCACACCGTCTGCCGACCGCGCTACCCTGGTCGTCACGCACCGACTGAGCGCACTCGACCAGGCCGACCATGTCCTCGTCCTGGCTGCCCCCGAGTCCGGCGGCTGTGCACGCGTCGCCGCGCAGGGCACGCACGAGGACGTGACACGTACTCTGCCCGCCTACCAGTGGGCCCTTGAGCAGGAGGAACAATGAGCCACGAACGCACGGATTTCACGCTTCTCCGAGCGGCTCTCGACCTGACGAGTTCGCTCGACCTGCGGGCGGGCCTGCAGACTTTCGTCGATCAGGCATGCGCCCTCACCGGCTCGCCGCACGCCACGATGTGCGTGCTCGACACGTGGGGTGCCACCACCCTGCGTCTGGAGCACCACGACTCCTACCCTGCCCCGCCCGTACCCGAGTCACTGCCGGCGGTCATCCCCGTCAACACGCCACTCCTCGTCAACTCCCCGCAGGACGCGCCCGATATCGATCTGCCCGCATCCACCCCGCCCTTCCTCGGGGTCTCCGTCCTCGTGCACGAGCAGGTCTACGGGCGCCTCTACCTGATGGGAAAGCCCGGCGGCTATACGGACGAGGATGCGGCCGTGGTCGCGGCCCTGGCCCCCGCGGCCGGCATCGCCGTCGAAAACGCGAACCTTTATGCGGATTCCAAGCGCACCGCCCGATGGATTAGTGTCTCTCAGTCATTAACCACGACGATGTTGGAGGGCGCCGATGAGGAGGAGGCTCTCGAGCTCATCGCCAAGACCGTGCGCGAGGTGTCCCACGCTGATACGGCGATCATCGTCCTGCAGTCCGTCGGTGACACGTGGGCTGCCGAAATCGTTGACGGAAAGAATGCCTCCAACCTGCTTGGCCTCGTTTTCCCGCCCGAGGGACGCGCCATGAGCGTGTTGCACGAGGGGACCGGCATGATCGTCGATTCGATGTCACGGGCGCAAACGATGCGCGTCCCCGAACTGGCCGCCTTTGGGTCCGCGCTCTACGCTCCCCTGCGCTCCCGCGGTGTTTCCTCGGGCGTTCTCATTCTCCTGCGACAAATTGGAGCCCCCGAGTTCGATGCTTCGGAACTATCCCTCGCGGAATCCTTGGCGTCTCAGGCCACCCTTGCGCTCGAACTAGCCTCCGCTCGTCACGCGCAGGACGTGGCTGCGCTGCTCGACGAGCGTGACCGCATTGGACGTGACCTGCACGATTTCGCGATCCAGCAGCTCTTCGCGACCGGTATGGCCCTGGACGCCGCGAAGCAGAAAGTTGCAGCGGGCCAGGCCGATCCTTCCTCCGTCGAGGCGCTCATCGATTCGTCGCTCGCATCCATTGACGAGGCGGTCCGCCAGATCCGCACAATCGTGCACAACTTGCGCGAGCGCGACAAGGCGGTCGGCCTCGTTGAGCGTATTCGCCGCGAGTCCTCACTGACCCGTTCCGCGCTGGGTTTTGCCCCTTCGCTCGTGATCACGCTCGACGGGCGCGCCATCAACTCAGACTTGGATAACGAGCTCGTTGTCATTGATGAGTTCGATGGGCGCGTCGATCCCGACCTCTCCGACGACGTCGTGGCGATCGTACGCGAAGGCCTATCCAATATCGCCCGTCATGCACACGCGACCGCGGCGACCGTGTGCGTCGATGTCTCGGGACAAGGAAAGACCGGACGCGTGCGAATCACGATCAACGACGACGGTCGTGGCATCGACCCATCGCGTACCCGAAACTCCGGCTTGGCGAACATGGCGGAACGTGCACGACGCCACCACGGCAGCTTCGACACGGACACGGGCGACGGGGGTGTCGGCACGCAGATCCGCTGGATCGCACCGCTCGAGGGGTGAGCTGTCGCGACCGCGAAGATGACGGTGGGGGTGGATGTTCCAATTGGAACTCCACCCCCACCGCGTTGTGACGAGAGCTATCTATCTCCCGGTTCTCAGCTGAGTATCACCCCAGCCACCGGCCGTCGCTCCCGAAGGTGTACCAGCGCCAGCCAATCCAGTGGCCACCCGTGTACATGTCGCCTCCGGTCCCGAAGTAGTACCAGGCGCCGCCGATCTGCTGCCAGCCGGTGGCCATCTGGCCCGAGGCATCGAAGTAGTACCAGGTGCTTCCCATCGGCTTCCATCCGATGGTCATGGCGCCACTGTCGCTCATCAGGTACCAGTACGAGCCCATCTGGAGCCATCCCGTGTGCATCGAACCGGAGGGATCCAGGTAGTACCACGCGCCGTTCGTGTAGAGCCAGCCGGTCTTCATGACGCCGTTGGAGGCGAAGAAGAACCACTTGTCTGCCACCATCTGCCAGCCCGTGGCCATCGCACCGGTCTCGGGGGTCAGGTAGAACCAGGATCCTCCGAGGTTGACCCAACCGGTCACCTGAGCGCCAGCACCGTTGTGGTAGCGCCACGCACCATCCCAGTACACCCAACCCGTCAGCATGTAGCCGTTCTGATCGAAGCGGTACACGCGGCCATCAAGGGTGAGGGTCTCGTTCTTGGCGTAGCCGCCCGAGGTGATCTTCCACCACCAGCCGGCGCCGTCGTTCATCCAGGTGCCCACCGTGTGATCAGGCGCGGGTGCGGGGTCCGGAGTCGGATCCGGGGTGGGTGCCGGGTCCGGGGTCGGGTCCGGGGTCGGGTCCGGGGTGGGAGCCGGTTCCTCGGCCAGGGCGAGGGTCACGAGACCCGATTCGGCGAACCCGGCCTCGTTCATGGCCATGACGCGGATGACCGAGCCGTTGTTCTCACCGTCGATGGTGAGGGTCAGCTCGGGGCCGTTCTCATCTTCGACGATGGCCCACGAGTCGGAGCCCTCGCGCTTGATCTGCCAGAAAAGGGTCGGGGCGGGCTTGCCGCTGGCCTCAGCCTTGATCGTGACCTGTGTGCCTTCCTTTGCCGTCACGGTGCGGAAGGCACCATCGCCGGAGATCTGCGCGTCTTCGGCGGGATTGGCGGTCACGGTGAGGGGCTTGATGACCGGGGGCTCCTGATCATCGGGGTCCGGGGTCGGCGCAGCAGCCGCGAAGGCCTCGACTTCCGCGAGCGCGAACTCGCCGAACTCGGTGGGCTGGATGACGCGGATGAAGCGCGCGTCGAAGCCCTCGAAGTCGACTGCGCTCGGGCGGCCACCGACTCCATCGACCTTGATCGCGTGGACGCCGTCAACCGCACCAGCCGTGGCCGGGTTGAAGGAGGCATCGAGGCGCGTCGTGGAGGCGACCACCCAGAAGTCGTGCAGACGCTGGTCGCAGGAGATTCCCTGGCAGTTGTCGGACGACGAGCGGTTCCAGACATTCACGACGCCGAGGGGGTGGTTCTCGCCGAGGTCAACCTCCCACCAGGGGTTGGCCTGCTTGCCCGTGTGAGCAACGGAGCCGTTGTCCCACACACCGTCCGTGTTGCCGTCAACGGCGCGCGAAGCGGTACCTCCCCACCCAGTCGAGGACATGGCGGCCGTCTTGTTGAGGGCGAGGTTGTCACTGCCCTTGGTGACGGTGAGGGTCGCACGCGCCGAGGTCGTGGAGCCGTTCGCGTTTGTGGCGACCGCGTAGAACTGTGCGCCGTCATCCTCAAGTGTCGTCGTCAGGGTGAACATGGAACTCGTGGCGTCCGGGATTGCCGTTCCCTCGGTCGCACCCTTGGGGACGCGGTACCACTGGATGGTGGCGGCCGGGCGGCCCGAAGCGACGACCGTGAAGGTAGCGCTCTCCCCCGCCTTCACAGACACCGAGGAGGGATCCGTGGCGATGACCGGCGGCTGGGTGGCCGCGTTCTCTCCGTAGACGTGCACGGTCGCACTCACGGAGCCCAGGCGAATCGGATCGGCGTAGTAGGCGGGGTGCGCCAGCTCGAGGCGCAGCGGCGTGACCTGCCCGGGCTCAAGGGTGAGCCCCTCGCCGACTTCTCCGGCCTCGATCTGTGCGCCGGTCACCTCGATCGATGTGGTCCCGAGGGTGATCTTGTAGGTCGTGGAGGCGTCGAAGTTGCCCGTAAACTTCAGGGTCAGGTCGGTGATGGCCTGATCCCCCTTGTTCACGAGGTAGGCGTCGTAGGCCTGCGCGCCAGAGTAGCGCATCGCGGAGGCCCGTCCGAAGAACTGCTCCGAGGAGATGGTCGCTCCGTCGACGGCGGTCACCGTCTGCGTGGGAACGTACGTGGGGGCGCCGTCGAAGGTTACCTTGATGACGGGACGCAGGTTAGGCTCCGGATTATCGCCCGACATGGTCACCATGAGGGTGGTGCCGTCCTGGTTGAAATCGAGGGCACGGTCGGTACCGTCCACGGTCACGGCGCTCACGTGGCCACCAACGCTGGGAAGCGTCAGTGTCTTGCCGGGGCTCCACAGCTCGGGGAAGAAGTAGAGGTCGTTGCCCTTGGTCATCACCTTGCCCCAGTTGGGGGCGGGGAACCACGTCGGGCGCGCTCCGGTGATGGCGTCGGGATGACGCGCCATCCACTGGCCGACCTCGGTGACGACTCCGGAATCGAAGGCGTCGATCGTGCCGTCACCCTTCGGGCCGACGTTGTAGGCAAACTGGCCGCCCGATGCGACCGTACCGATGAGGTTGTTGACCAGCTCGCGTTCCTTGTAGCTCTTCGCGCTATCGTCGCGGTTCGCCCACGAGCAGTAGCCCCAGCAGGCCGGGTAGATCGAGCGAATCGACTCCCACGGACCCATGTGGAAGTCCGTGGTCACCGAGTTGTCGCCGCCGACCTCGAAGTCACCGGCCTTGTTCCACACACGCGAGTTGACCATCGTGTCAGGCTGGAGCTCGTGGACCCACTGGGCCATGCGCTGAGACTGCTCCGCGGTGGGGCCGCCCATGTCGAACCACAGTTCGGCGATCGGGCCGTAGTTGGTGAGGAGCTCGGTGAGCTGTGGCTTGATGACGGTCGTCATCAGTTCCTCATCGATGGGGTTGACGTTGCCGTAGGGCTCCGGGGTCTGCTTCGTCCAATCGATGATCGAGAAGTAGAAGGCGAGCTTCACGTCGCGCTTGTTGCACTCGGTGGACAGCTCCTTCATCGGGTCCTTGCCGTAGTTGGACTGCTTGACGATGTTATAGTCGGTCGTCTTCGTGTCCCACATGGCGAAGCCGTCGTGGTGTTTCGACGTGATCATCAGGTACTTCATGCCGGAATCGTGGACCGTCTGGCAGATGGACGCGGCATCGAAGTTGGCGGCCAGGTCCTTGGCCTTGAGCAGGTAGTCCTCGGTGGGGATGTTCTCCCAGGCCTTGATCTGCTCGGGGTAGCCCATTGCCTGCCGGTGGCCGTTGTAGTAGCCGCCGTAGACGGAGTAGACGCCGAAGTGCATGAACATGCCGTACTGGAGTTCTTGCCACTTGGCGATCTTGGGGGTGGAGCTCAGTGGTACAGCTGCGGGGACGCCGGTAGGCGCTGGTGCTGCGTCGGCAAAACTCGGGGCGCTCATGGGTGTGAGCACCAGTGCCGTAGCGACCGCACAACCGGCAAGCATTCGCTTGAGGTTCACGGGGTGTCCTTTCAAGGGGTAATGGTGGACAACGGTGTCCGTCCTCAACGGTGAGGATGAGGCGAACGTTACCCCACAGGGCTTTCTCGTGAATCAGTTTGATAGTAGCTTTCTCGAAAATCAGGGGGTTCCCCGTTTAGGTGGAAATTAAAACGGTCATACTATTCAATCTCTTGCGCTCGCACATACGACAAGCGGGCCGGTTACCCCGACCCGCTTGTTAACCCTCCTCCCCTCAGGGACGAGGCTGTCTGTCCACTCGCCCGGATCGTCGGACGTGATAACCCTCCTCCCCTCAGGGACGAGGCAGTGGCTCAGTTACGCCACGCGGCAGCCCTCTGCCCGGCGACCCAGGCGGCGACCTGCGTACGGCGCTGCAGCCCCATCTTGGATAGCAACGACGTGATGTGGTTCTTCACGGTCTTCTCGGCAACACCGAGCTTTTCACCGATCTCACGGTTCGACAGACCATCTCCGATCAGGTCAAGAACCTTACGCTCCGACGGCGTCAGGTCAGCGGTCGGATCCTCATGGTCGACGCGCCGACGCGTGAGCGTACGCTCATCCAGCAGGACGCGGCCATCCGCGACAGCCTTGATAACATCCGTGATCTCAGCTCCGCGCACGGTCTTAAGAATGTACGCGCGCGCTCCGGCCTCCAGGGACTCAGCCAGGGCCTCGTCGTCGTCGAAGGACGTCAGGACCACCGGGAGGATCTGCGGATGAGAGGCGCGCAGGCGATTCATGATGTCGATACCCGTCCCGTCGGGCAGCTGCAGATCAACGAGGATGACGTCGGGGCGCACCAGATCGGCGCGACGCACGGCGTCAGCGACCGACCCGGCTTCAGCAACGACCTCCAGGGCCTCGTCTCGGTCAACGATCTCAGCAATGCCACGTCGAACGATCTCGTGATCGTCGACGATCATGACGCGCGTGCGCGCAACGGTATTTTCACTCACGTGTCTGATTCTAACGGTCAGGAGGGCACGCGCCCTCGATTACTATTACTTACTGCTCCGGAGATAGGCGGCTCATCGCATCCTGCGCGGCCGCGTTCTCCGCGTGCTTCTTCGACGAGGCCTGCCCCGTCCCGAGTGCATCCGAACGCCCAGTGACGAAGGCCTGTGCCGTAAACACGCGCTGGTGATCCGGCCCCTCGCCCTCCACCTCGTAGGAGACCTCGCCCAGGCCCTGTGCCTGGGCGTACTCGATGAGGATCGTCTTCCAGTCCTGATGCTGACCACGCGAGGGGGCATCCACCAGCAGGAAGCTGAGACGCTCCAGGATCACGCGACGAGCTTCCTCAAGCCCGCTCGTCAGGTAGGTCGCGCCGATCAGCGCCTCGAACGTGTCGGAGAGGATGGAATCCTTATCCCGCCCTCCGTGCGTTGACTCTCCTTTGCCGAGGAACACGAAGTCACCCAGGTTAATGCGCCGAGCCGCTGCGGCCAGAGGCTGCTGCGAGACTGTGGCCGCGCGCATGCGCGACAGATCAGACTCTGCGACGTCGGGGTACTGCTCGTAAAGCTTCTCCGCAATCACGATGGAGAGCACCGAATCGCCGAGAAACTCGAGGCGCTCGTTATTTGCAATTCCTCCAGCCTCGTTCGCGTAGGAACGATGCACCAGAGCGAGCTGCAACAGCGGAGCGTCGATGTATGTCCCCCAGGCGTCGACGAGAGCGTCTGTGTCCGTGCGCGGGGGTACCGGTAGGTGCTTCGAACGGGCCATCACGAACGCTCCGACTCGCCGTCCTCCCCCAGCAGGGACGCCAGGGAAGCCAAGCGGGGATCGACGACGAAGTGCTCGTGATCCTCGGGCAGGTCCGCCCATTTCTCACCGCATACATCGCACAGGCCCGCGCAGTCGTCGCTGCACAGCGGGCGCGGATCGACGAGGGGGACGATCGCGTCGCGCAGCTGGGTCTCGATATCGATGGTGTCACGCTCGCCGATGACGAACAGGTCATCTGCTTCTTCACCCTCGTCGTCCGTGGACGTCAGGGCCGGGGCACCGGGCTCGAAGTAGACCTCTTGGCTGACGACGTCGTGGTGCTCGCGCACTTCGTCGAGGCAGCGCACGCACTCACCGACGAGGTCCACCGATGTTGCTAGCGAGACGAGAACACCGTCCTCGACGCTGGTCATGTCCACAGAAACATCCAGAGGCACGCCGGGCACGGCCGACATCGAGGGGGTCCCAAGGTCATCAGGGGTCACCCACACGAGGTCCTCATGCAACGTGGATCCGAGGGCGCGAGGCAGACGCGCCAGGGAGAGCACCAGGGTCTTGTCACTCATTGGCCAGGTCCACATCTGTCACGCCAACGCCGCGGCGCTCGGCGATCGTTCGACGGCCCGCATCCGTGCGGCGCGAAAGGTCGGAAATGAGCTGCGCGAGCTCATCGAGGGAGTTCGCCACGTAGTCGTCGGCTCCCTCGCGTAGCGATGCCGCTGAGCGCTTCGCCTCGGACACGATTTCGCGCGCACGGTCCTCGGCCATGCGCACGATGTTCTCAGTGGAGACGATGCGTGCCGCCTGTGCGTTCGCGTCGGCGATCGTCGCCTCGGCGTCCGAACGCGCCTGTGAGACGAGAGCGGTCGCCTCGTCGTCCGCTCGCGAGCGTGTCCGTTCAGCTTCCTCCTCGGCATCGGAGATGATCTGTGCGGCGCGCTCGTTGGCCTGGTCGAGGGTGGAGGAGGCGCGCGAGTTCGCCTCGGCGATACGGGTTTCTGCCGCGGAGTCCGCGCGTCCCAGGACCGCGTCGGCATCGGCGACGACGGCGTCGGCAGCAACGAGATCCTCCGGCAGAGCCTCGCGTGCCTGATCCAGGAGGTCAAGAAGCTCGGCCTTGTTAATCATGATGGATGCGGACAGGGGAACGGTGCGCGAGGACTCGACGAGATCCTCGATCTGATCGAGGGCGGCGATCACGGTGGAGGGACCGTAGACGGTTTCCTCGTTCCACTCGTCCTGCGTCTTGTTGTCGGGCGTATCAGCCATGGCTGCCTCCTGCGTTCCACCGAGCATGATTCAGCTTCTATTGTCGGTCAGAAATCGCTCAACCGCTGGCGGGACATACCGAGAAATATCCTTTTTGAGTCCGAATAGCTCGCGGATGGCGCTCGACGAGACATGCGCGAGCGCGGGGCGGGTCGGGATCCACCACGTGTCGATGCCACCGACCTCGTCGTTAAAGGCGGCCTGAGGGGCCTCGTGATCGAGATCTATTGCCGAGCGCACGCCCTTGACGATGAGTGTGGCACCCAAGCGCGAGGCCTCGTCCATCGTCGACCCTTCCAAGGCCACGACGTCGACGTTGCTCAGGTGGGCGGTGGCTTCCTCGATGAGAGCGACCCTGCGGTCGGTCGGAATGAGCCCGCGTTTGGCGGGGTTGATGCCGACGCCAATGACGAGCCGATCGGCGATGGCGCAGGCGCGCTCAGCGACGTCAAGGTGTCCGTTGGTGAAGGGGTCGAAAGAGCCGGGAAACAGTGCGATCATCGGGGGTCCTCCTCACTCATCGACGAGGCCTCGGCCTCCTCGGGAGCGTTCGCGCCGTCCTCTGATTCTTCCGTGGGTAGTGGCGGGCCCGCGAAATAGGCGACGGTCTCGCCCCACGTGCGCTGGTCTTCTAGGACGAGGAAGGGCGGCCACGTGGGCGCGGGTGCGCGGGTCGAGCGCTCAACGACGACGAGTGCATCGGGGCCGATCCAGGGGCCGAGCAGTGACAGGATGGCGGTCATATCCGCTTCGGCAATGTCGTAGGGAGGATCGATGAAGACGAGGTCGACGTCTCCGCGCAGATCTTCACCGGTGCGCGCTGCAAGATACGAACGCGTGTCAGCTGTGACGACGCGTGCGGGCAGACCGGTCGAGCGGACGTTGGCGGAGGCGACGCGCGCCGCTGCAGACGATTTTTCGACGAGCGTTGCGCGTGTGCTACCGCGCGAGAGCGCCTCCAGGCCGAGCGCGCCCGTCCCGGCGTACAGGTCCAAAACGGTTGTCCCGTTCAGGACGTTCATGTGGTCGAGACGGGAGAAAAGCGCCTCGCGCACGCGCTCCGATGTGGGGCGCGTCCCGGACTTAGGCACGGCGAGGGTTCGCCCTTTGGCACTACCTGCGACGATTCTGGTCATGCCTCTACCCTACCGGGCACGCCTCAGGAGCGTTGCATCCACTCGACTTGCCCCTCGGAGGCGCCACGCAGGGCGCGCGCGAGGTCCGGATGGCCCTCCAGCGTCGCGTCGCTATCGAGGAGCACGTCGGCTGCCTCTTTGGCCGAACGGATCAGTGATTCGTCGCGGCGGACGGAGAGGAACCGCAGGTGCGTAGCCTTGCCCGACTGACCGGCGCCCAGGACGTCACCCTCCTTGCGCAAGCGCAGATCGGCCTCGGCGAGCTCGAAACCGTCGGTCGTCTCTGCAAATGCCTGCAGCCTCGCGCGCCCCGCATCGGTGAGCTCATGCCGATGCATCGCGATACATAGGGAAGGCAGGGAGGAACGCCCCACACGCCCACGCAGCTGATGGAGCTGAGCGAGCCCACATTGCTGGGAGTCGAGGATCACCATGAGAGTGGCCTCCGAGACGTCGACGCCGACCTCGATGACGGTCGTCGCCACGAGGAGCGGAGCGCGTCCGGCGGTAAAATCCTCCATGATCTGGGCTTTCACGGGCGCGGGCGTGCGCCCCGTGAGCTCGTGGATAGCCACGCCCGCGAGCGCGGGATGGGAACGGAGGTAGGCGGCAACCTCACTGACGGATGCGAGTGGGCGCGCGTGTTCCTCGTCGGCATCATTCACCTCGTCGGTTGCGTCGATACGCGGGCAGACGACGTAGACGCGCCGCCCCTGCGCGATCTCCTCGGCGGCTCTCGCCCATGTGCGCTCCACCCACGCGGCGTTTGCTGCGTCCGCAAGGTAGGTGGCCACGGGCGTACGGCCGCGGGGCATGCCGCTCATGCGTGTCTCGTCCAAGTCCCCGAACACGGTCATCGCGATTGTGCGCGGGATTGGCGTCGCGCTCATCACTAGTTCGTGGACACCGCGACCATCTTCCCGGGCTCGACGGAGCGCGGCACGCTGCTCGACGCCGAAGCGGTGCTGCTCGTCGACGACGACGAGGGCGAGGTCGGAAAAACGCACAGCTTCCTGGAAGAGTGCGTGCGTTCCCACGACGATGAGCGGTTGCGCGGAGTTCATCGCCGCTTGAATCTCACGGCGGGCAGCCGGCGTCGTCGAACCGGTCAGGAGACGAACGTCGGGGGCTTCTTCTCCGAGGGGCGCGAGGAGGGCGCGCAGGGATGCTGTGTGCTGCTCAGCCAGGACCTCCGTCGGGGCGACAAGGGCGCCCTGGTGGCCGGCAGCGACAACCTGGAGGAAGGACATGAGTGCAACGACCGTCTTACCCGAACCGACGTCCCCCTGGAGGAGGCGCTGCATCGGAATCTCACGGCCGAGGTCAGCGCCGATCTGCGCGATGGCATGCGCCTGAGAGTCGGTGAGCTGGAAGGGCAGACAGGCGCGGAACCGATCCACGAGTGCGTTGCTCCGGGGGGAGGCAACCGCCGGGGTTGCGCGCGCTCCGCGTCGACGCATCGCGAGCCCCACCTGCAGGACAAACGCCTCCGTGAAGGCCAGTGCGCGGCGGGCCTGTTGGTAGTCCTCGTCCGCGTGCGGCTGATGCAGGCGACGAAGGCTGAGCGCATAGGGCGGAATGTGGACGTGATCGCGCACCGCGGCGGGAACCACGTCGGGTACGTCCTCATCGTCGAGGTGATCCAGGACCATGCCGACGGCGCGGGCGATCGCCCATGAGGCCAGGGACCCTGTCGTCGGATAGATCGGGATGGGCCGGGAGGCGATTCGCTCGATATCCTCCCCATCGACGCCTTCGAAGGACGGGTGGGTCAATTGAGGTTTGCCGCGATAGGCGCCCACTTTCCCGGCAAACAGGAAAGATTGCCCGGGGGTCAGGATCCTCTCAATCGGCACAAGCTTGTACTGATTTTTCGCGAAAAACGTGGCGGAGAGGAACTGAACGCCATCTGTGAGAGTGACCTCTAGGCGGACGCCCGATCCGGAGCGGTTAGCGATCAGGTGCGCGGACGCAACCTCGGCGAGGATCGTGACGTCCTCCCCCTCTCGCAGGGAGGACAGGGGCGTGAGGCGGCCCCAGTGGTAGTACCGGCGAGGCGCCACCATGAGCAGGTCGCCCACCGTCGCAACCCCGCCGCTCCCGAGCGCCTTCGCGGTCTTCTTGGGCAGGCGCAGGGACAGTGGGATGTCGAGTGCGCTCACGAGGCGCACCCCGCGACCAGGCTCGGCCCGCTCTGCCCACCATCCCAGGTCTCCAGGTCGATCGTCGAGGACGCATCACGCGTGGAGAGCAGCTGACGCACCGTCGCCACCGTGTAGGGACCATCATCATCGCGAGAGACAAGCAGCCGCCACGACTGCGCTCCCCCGCGCGCAGCCTCGGCCAATGCCTCGGCGATCCCTTCGGGATCCCCGTCGAGCGGTAGCGGGGCGGTCGTCCACGTCGACAGCGCGTCGTGGGCGCCGTCGCGCAGCATCCGCGCGAGCGTCGGAGCCGCTGCGAGGCCACCTGGCTGCGGGACGAAGAGAGGGGCGCACGCGCGGGCGATCGCGAGGACGCCGAGATCATCGCTGCTGGCTGCACGCAGGATCGCAGGCACGCCGGGAGCTGGAGCGGGAAGAACAGAGGCAACGGTACCGACCAGGGCGGCACTGGCCTCGTCGCAGGGAGCAACGAGCGTCACGCCCGTGCGCGAACTGGCTGCGGAGACGACACCGGCCGCGTCGCTCGGGTTCAGGTCCAGGAAAACGACAGCTCCGGCACGCGCGAGCTCTTCAACGAGGCCGGGGGCGCGGGTGCACGCGATAACTCGGGCACGCTCGACTCGGCGCATCGGGCGACGCTGCAGGAGACGCACGCCGCGGTGGCTGAGCCCCTCGTCCGCCAGCTCATCGATGCCGATCTGGGCATCGGGACGCGCGTCGCACACCTGGAAGCGCACAACCTGCCCCGACGTGGGGTGCGCAGCCAGCGGCGCGGACGTATCCACGTGGAGACGCCACTCCCCCATTCCAAACAGGTCGACGCGACCCACGTAGGACAGGCGCGCACCGAGTCCACCCAGGCGCATCAGCAGAGCACGCAGGTCGTCTTCGGTACCCTCCAGGATGATGTCGACCGTGAAGTCACGGCCCGGCGGGGGTGAGGCAGCCTCCGGCGCGCGCGAGTGACGTTCCGCCAGGTCAGCGAGCATCGCGGTGAAAGACTGCAAGATACCGGAGTCATCGCGCATGGCAGCATCGATGCACGCGAGCACCAGAGCGATGAACGCGCCGCCGGGATCGATGCGCCCCGTCGATTCATTCGTCGCCTCCACCAGGCCGATCTGCGCCTGTGTCGAAAAGCGGGAGAAGACGTCTTCAACCTCGGGGAGCGTATCGCCCATATCCACAAGCTCACGAACCGCACCGCTGAGCATCTCAACGAGCGCATCGGACCATTCGATAGACGAGGCCACAGGCGTCAGGGAGGCTGCCAGCATGCGGCGGGCCGCGAGCGGCGTGACGTGGTGCTCATCCGTTAGGGCGCCAGCCCAGGCCTCGAACAGCGCACCGAGTGCAAGACCGCTATGCCCGAGGCCCCGGCGGATAATCGTCTCCACACCCGCCTCGAGTGCTACGCGCAGGTGGGCGCGAGGCTCCAGGGAGTCCATCGCAGCGGCGAGGGCAGCCATCGTGGCCGCCGCATTTGTGCCCGTGTCACAATCCGCGCCGTCCCATCCATCCAGGTCATCAAGAAAGGGCGCGAGCCTGGCCGCCTCCTCGGCACCGGCACGGCACGCCTCGATGATGACCGCTGCGTTGAGCTCCATGACTCCCCTTTCCTCCCCGTCCTATTCTCCCCGCGAGGGTTGCTGTGTGCGACCTGACACGACCGATCACGCGTGCGACTTGTTGAAAGTGCGCATCATCCGCTATTCTGTCATGGTTGCCTTCGGTTCAAGCACCGGAGGATGCGTTCCCCGCGACCGTGGGGAGCCAAAGACTGAACTGGAAGATATACCGAGGAGAACATCGTGGCTGCCGTTTGTGACGTGTGCGGTAAGGGACCCGG